>JBGAQE010000156.1:0-9543 GCA_044220885.1 Chitinophagaceae bacterium | reverse complement strand
AAACGGGAAGGTGATTTTGGTTGCGGGTTACTAGTTGCGGGTTCTTAAATATGGAGAGAAAGATTGGACAGGACAGATTGCTTGGCAAAGCCTATGTATTCTATGTTCTATGTCTCTATGTGGCTATGTGTTTCGGCTGTTATTCTGGGATTGGGGGATTTTTTGGATTTAGCTGGGATTAAATACAAATACATTTCACCGCAGAGACGCGGAGACGCAGGGTTTTCATTCCCACCCCACGCACTGCTGCGGGGGCATGCATTTTCAAATTATCAAATTTTCAAATCGTCAAATTCAGGGTTTCCGTTCCTTCCACTGCTGATTAAACGTCTTCGGTGCAAAATCCAAATCAGCATGCTGGCTACTCCAGCCTTTATAAAGCTTATTCACCAACTTATTCTTAAGGGCTCTGCTACCCTGATTCATCCAACTACGATGAAGACTGGCCGTCTTCCACACTTTCCAGGCAATTTTTTCAGCCCAACTGGCATCACCTTCTTTTACAGCCTCGGCCCGGTTCTCCAATAATAACTCATGCAGGTTTATCTTAACAGCACAAACCTCGGTGCAATTACCACATAGAGAAGATGCATAACTAAGATGCTTCCACTCGTCCATATCTTTTAAGCGAGGAGTTATAACAGAGCCTATAGGACCGCTATAGGTGCTTTCATAAGCGTGTCCGCCTATATTCTTATAAACAGGGCAAGCATTCAAACAAGCACCACAACGGATGCAATACAGGCTTTCCCTGCTCTTCTCGTTTGCTAATATATTAGTACGGCCATTATCCAATAGTATTACATACATCTCTTCTGGTCCATCAGGTTCACCAGGTTGGCGGGGACCGCTAAGAATGCTGTTATAAACGGTCATCTGCTGCCCTGTTCCATAAGTAGCCAGCAAAGGCCAGAATAAGGCGAGGTCAGTAAATGAAGGAATCACTTTCTCTATACCTGTGATAACGATATGTGTTTTGGGGAAGGCACAGCTTAATCGACCATTACCCTCCTTCTCTGTAACAGCGATACTTCCTGTATCAGCAATGATGAAATTAGCTCCTGTAATACCCACTTCAGCCTGAACATATTTTTCACGCATAATGCCACGTGCAACTAGGGTCATTTGCTCAGGGGTAAGATTCAGGGGTGTCTGTAACTTATCATGGAATAATTTAGCTACATCTTCCTTACTCTTATGCATAGCTGGAGTAACGATATGATAGGGAGGCTCACCATCTAATTGCTGTATATATTCCCCTAAATCTGTCTCTATGCTTTCAATACCATGTTTCTCCAGATAATCGTTGAGGTGAATCTCCTCTGTAACCATGCTCTTACTCTTCACCAGTGTCTTGCACTTTTTGGCCTCACAGATACGGAGCACCTCTTCAACAGCTTGCTGTGCGTTCTCAGCCCAAATCACCTTCCCGCCTCTCTTTGTAAAATTTGTTTCGAAATCTTCAAGATACTTATCTAATGATTCAAGCGCTTTCCACTTAATATTCTTAGCCTTTTCCCTTGCCAGATGCACATCAACAAACTGCTGCTTTCCCAATGGAACGGCTGCATTGTACTTATTGATATTGAAATTGACCGTTCTGCGATGTTCAAGATCGGCCGCCTTTATCGTACTCTTCGCCATGAATGATCCAGCATGTTCGCTCATCTCAGGGAATTTAGGAATGATTAATTATTCTCCTTTTGTTGTATCTGCATTCTCTTTTGCCAGTGCATCTAATGCATCATAAAAATCCTGACCATACAACCTTATAATTGGCTCTTTAAGGAATTCATAAACGGGCACTTTCAATTTCTTGCCGAAAGCACAAGCGGGACTACAAAGCTCTTCCCTTGGTTCGTAATTGATAAGATCGTAGTTACCGTTCTTGCCTTTATGATGAATGATAGGGAACAGATGACAACTGATTGGTTTCTTCCAGCCAATCACCCCATCATTATAGGCTTGTTCAAATGCACACTTTATGATTCCCTTTTTATCACGGAAACCATATACACAAATCTCATGATCATCTCCAAGTGTGGGTGTTACCCAACCGAATTCCTTATGATATACATACTTGCCCTTCTTTTCAATCTCAGCAATGGAATCGGCCCCGAGATAGGGTTTTATCTTCTCATAAGCATCAATCATTATATCGAGCTCTTCATCTTCAAGAGGGGCTCCGGCATCTCCTTCTTCACAGCAGCCTCCTTTACAACGGTTCAGATCGCATACAAACTGTTTGCCTATCAGATCATCGCTCACCAAAACATTTTCAACTGCTATCACTTTTTTGAATTTTTAATTTTTAATTTTTAATTTCTTAGTATCACTTCCACTTCAATGTATTAATGAGATGTTTCATATCGGCCTGAAGAAAATCATTTACAATCCTAAGTGAATCTTCATTGGGTGTAGTATCGAAATAAAGGGCTCCTCTAAGAAAATGACGTGTGCTATCGGTAACAAAAAACTGTTTTGCTGTTGCAGCATTGCCTCCCACATTAAACCAAACACCTGAAATGCCATTAGCTGTTCGCATCATGGAGTCGTTTATCTCGGTTGCCTTTGTGCTGTGTTTATAGGTCATAGTAAACGCATCATTTACCAGTTTGGAGATATCTGTATTGCCAACCTGCTTGTAACTGATGTATATCTTACCACCAAAATTCGGGAAGTCGATATTGATCCAGAAAGGGGTGTCGTTATCGGAGAACATTGTTGAATCCCTAACTACCGAAGCATACACCGGATACTCGAAAGTATATGGATAGCCAGGCTGTTCAAATAGTTTATACTCATGTTTCGGGAAATCTATTCGGTAGTAGCCCTTGGGTTTGATGGTATATTCGCTATTACAGGAAAGCATCATTAAAGAGAAAATGAAGCTGCCATAAATTATCCAATACCTTTTTTTAAATGCCTTCATCGTTTTTAATTCAATCAGCATGCTGCTGTATAATCACTTTTACTTTTTGAATACGGTTTCGGTCAACTTCTAATATGGTGAATTCAAAATCGCCCGCTTTCAATACATCGTTTACTTTGGGGATTTCACCAGCTACTTCCAGCATCAATCCTGCTATTGAATCACTATCCCCTTTCAATTCATCAAAAGTATCGGCAGGAACATTCATTAAAGTACAGGCATCACGAATCATCATCTTTCCTTCCAGCACATATGATCCGTCATCCATTTTCTTACTTCCAGCTTCTTCATCATCAAATTCATCCTTTATCTCACCGATTATCTCTTCCAGAATATCTTCTAAGGTAACAATACCACTTGTTCCACCAAACTCATCTACAACAACCGCAAAATGGATCCGCTTTGTCTGAAACTCCTTTAATAAGTCTTCAATGAATTTCTGTTCATGAACAAAATAAGGAGGGCGAATCAATCTGTGCCAGTCGAAATCATCCGTTTCCATAAGGAATGGAATCACGTCTTTGGTTTGAATCATTCCTGCAATATCATCAAGACTTGTTTTATAAACCGGTAAACGGGAGTAGTGCAATTCTTCAATGCGTTGTTTCACCTGAAGGAAACTGCTGCCATATTCAAGGCCGCTTACATCCAATCGGGTGCGCATGATCTGTTTAACTGTTATATGCCTGAATTTGTAGATACCTGCTAATATCCGCTGTTCATCTTCTTCCTGAACAGTTGACTTGATAGCTTCTTCCATTTGCTGGTGTGTGAAGGCGCGTGATGCTGCTCCACCGAAAAAACGCTCTACACTATCACTCATCCTAAGCAAACGGTTTGCGATTCTTTTAAAAAGATAGTAGATCGCTTCCACCAGATAGCTCGCTTCATAAGCCGTTCTCAAGTTATTATGTGTAGCCCTGATCTTTGGAAGCACTTCTCCAAAAAGTATGATCATGAACGTTATGGCAGGAATTTTAATGAGCAGCTTAAGCCAGGTGTTTTCCATGGCACTTTCAAATGGAATTACCTGGTCTATCAAAAGATTGGATAGAATGATGGTGGCGATATTCACCAACCCATTTGCGAGTAACAGGGAAGCCATCAATGTCTTTGGCTCTTCCAGTAACGATACAATTCTTTTCCAGGCAGCATCCTGCTTGGTCTTAAGAGTGTTGATGTCGCGATAATTAAGAGAAAAGAAAGCGATTTCCGCTCCTGATATGAAGAAAGAGAGTAACAAAAGGGCGAGCACACAGATTGCCAATATGGTGGAAGTGGCCTGAAAAGAAGCCGCCAGCAATATTGGAGAAAACGTAATGTCTAAAAAACAGAAAGCCGAAAAAGTATCCAAATTTGTTGGTTTATGTTCAAAATACGATCAACGTGGCAACCTGCTTCTGTTAATCAGGAAGGCAGGTCAAACGGCCTGCCCTCGTTATTAGTGCAAATTTACTATTTGTATGTCTTACTTAGAAAGGTAGATCAGGGGAAGATTCTCCGATAGGGGGAATTTCTGGTCCATGGAAACCTTCTATTGAATCACCAGATCCGCCTCCAGCAGAAGGATGATGCCCCGTTCCGTCGGTTCTTTTATCCAACATTATCAGGTTATCACCCACCACTTCTGTGGCGAATTTCTTATTGCCCTCCTTATCTTCCCAGCTACGGGTGCGTAAGCGGCCTTCTATATAAACAAGACTTCCTTTATGAAGGTATTTCTGTGCCAGTTCCGCTAATCCTCTCCACAATACAACCGTATGCCACTCTGTTTGCGATACCAACTTGCCAGACCGGTCTTTAAATGTTTCTGTTGTTGCTAATGGAAATTTTACTCCAATATTGCCTTCCAGAAATTGCACATCCGGATCCTTTCCTAAATTGCCAATGAGCATCACCCTGTTTACGCCTCTCATACTGATAAAGTTTATAGTTTGAAAAAGATACTATGAAATTCTCTCTTAAGTTAGATTTTTTTTAAAGATTCTTCCTCCTTATTTTTTATGCTGTTATCCTCTCAAAAGAATACCAGAATGTGATTCAAGGAAAGTATTGATCAGTTTGAAAGCCAATGTTGAAATTTTTGAAACCGGAAGCTTTTCAAATCCTTCGGGCAATCTTGGCGTCTTTTCTAGCTCTATCAAGGTAAACCGTCCGTGTATATGTTGGTGCGACAATTTCTGCATAATCGGTTTCCCAATCGGTCTTGCCACTACTTTTCCATTACCAACGATATCATAAATATACTTTTTTGTGATAGCCGCATTGGCAAAGCCATCAGTTGATTCCAATAACACAAACTCATTCAACTGTTCCCAGATATCTTTTGTGGTTCTTTTCCTTATATATAATTGTTTTTTATAGATAAGGATGAAATAATCGAACCAACGCTCTTTAATCTGTATGCTTTTTGATTTAACTGGTAATTCTTTTATTGCATTTATTGATAATGCCACACAATCCTTCTTCTGATAACACTGTTCACATAATGGTGATTGAGGCTTGCATATTACAGCTCCGAAATCCATTATAGCCTGATTGTATTCACCAGGTGCATCCGTATCCAGTAATGCCTGTGCTAACTGGTCATATACCTTTTTTCCCTGTGTACTGTCTATGGGAGTAGTAATTCCGAAGTAACGCGATAATACCCTTTGCACATTCCCATCTACCACAGCATGAGGCAGTTGAAATGCAAATGATGAAATAGCGGCAGCAGTATAAGGACCAACACCTTTTAAAGAGAGTATCATTTCATAAGTGTCTGGAAAACGTCCATTATTCTTTTCAACAATCCATCTCGCACTTGCTAATAAATTCCGGCAGCGTGAATAATATCCAAGTCCTTCCCAAAGCTTGAACACTTTTTCATCGGGAGCAGCCGCTAATTTTTTTACAGTTGGAAAAGTTTTGATGAATCGTTCGTAATATTCCCATCCTTGCTCCACTCTTGTTTGTTGCAAAATGATTTCACTCAACCATATTTTGTAAGGATCCTTCTCTCCTTTCCACGGCATCTCCCTGTTGTTCTGCTGTTTATTCCAGTCTAATAATTTTTTTGTAAATGCCGGCTTCATACTAATTCAGATAGTTTAACGTTTTGAAAATGAATATGGTTGAAAAATGTGCCGGAACTGTTATTAATCATTAATTATCAATATTTTATACTTTTCTTGTTGATTTCCAAATAAAGCCCTAACTTCAATAATGAATTGATTATGTGGGTTTTGGCAAGCAAAAAAAGAAAAAAACATTTTATTACCCCATTAAAAATTCAATTATATGAGAAAAGCAGACCTCGTTAACCAAATATCTGAAAAAACAGGTATTCCAAAGGTTGATGTTTTGGTTACGCTGGAAACCATGTTCAAGGAAGTGAAAGACACTTTATCTGCAGGAGAAAATATTTATATCCGCGGATTCGGAAGTTTTATCACTAAGAAAAGAGCCGCTAAGATAGGCCGTAATATCAAGAAGAACATTGCAGTGCACATCCCTGAGCATTATATCCCAGCGTTCAAACCAGCCAAAGAGTTTGTAGCTGAAGTAAAAAAGTTGCAATCAGTTAAAGAAGATCAGCCAAACCCGGATGATGAAGCTTAATTTTGCTGCTTTAAAAGAATTTTAAGCAGTGAATAAACAGCAATTGATCCTTATAGGCAGTGGAGTAGGTCTCTTCTGCCTTATCTATTTTTTTGGCCAAACGATTCCTCCAAAAAGTACAACTCCACCTCCTGCAGAAGCGGGTGCTCCTGGCAATAAGCCAGAAACCATTGATATTAAGGCTATTCTGGCCAGTTCTAAGGAGCAATTAACGCCTTCACAGCAATCTTATATCAGCCAATTGGAATCTGCCGTTGTTCGGGGAGATATAAAAGAACAACAAATAAAGGTATATAAGCAGATGGCAGCCTTCTGGCGCGACTCAGCCCATCTGTTGCTGCCCTATGCTTATTATTCAGGAATGGCTTCTAAATTGGAAAATTCTGAAAAAAGCCTCACCTTTGCTGCCCACTATTTTTTAGAGGGGCTCCGCCAGCAACCCAACCCGGCCTTAAAAACCTGGATGGCAGGCGAAGCAAAAGAGATGTTTGAAAAAGCCCTGGCTATCAATCCTAATAATGATTCTACTAAAATAGGATTGGGTAGTTGCTACCTTTTCGGAAATATCAGCGAAAACCCGATGCAGGGTATCCAGATGATCCGTGAAGTAGCAGATAGAGACACAACTAATATGTTCGCCCAATTCATGTTGGGATTAGGAGGTCTTCAATCGGGACAGTTTGAAAAGGCCATTGAGAGATTGGTGAAAGTGGTAGCGAAAGAGCCAAAGAATGTAGAAGCAGTGATAGCACTGGCTGAATCGTACGAAAGAAAAGGTGATAAGGAGAATGCAGTGAAATGGTACACGAACAGCAAACAGTTCTTTACAGAAAAAGAAATTTTACAGGAGATCGATGCCCGCATCGCTCAACTTAAAAAATAAACCTTTCCGAAAGGAAACACATTGGAATCATTTTAATTCATTATTAAATCATTTGGTAAATGCCTTGTGGTAAAAAAAGAAAGCGTCATAAAATTGCGACGCACAAGCGTAAGAAAAGATTGAGAAAGAACCGCCATAAGAAGAAGAGTCGTTAATTTTTCTTCTGTAGCGGCCGGCCACCTTTAGAGGCCGGCCGACTCCTTCTTTAGCTGAACCCGTTTTTTGTTTTTTATACCCTATCTAGCGATGGCCATGGGCATAATCTGCAAAAAATCCCCCTTCAGCAAACTTTCCTTTTAGTGATGTTGGTCTTTTTGAAAAAGAAGTTTACGCTTGAATAAGGAACTCATTATAAACTCCACTCCCCAGGGTGTAGAAATTGCACTTTTAGAGGATAAGAAGCTGGTGGAACTGCATCATGAAAAAAATGATGGAAGTTTCGCTGTAGGCGACCTATATCTCGGAAAAGTCAAGAAACTGATACCCGGATTGAATGCCGCATTTGTTGAAGTAGGTTTTGAAAAAGACGCTTTTCTCCATTATACGGATCTGAGTCCCTATGCCCGCTCCCTTCTCAAATTCACACAACAGGCAATCGGTGACACTACCGAAGGCGGATTTGATTTCGCCAGCTTTGCTGTAGAACCCGAAATCGTAAAGACAGGCAAGATCAATGAAGTACTGAGCGGTAAGCCCAATGTACTCGTTCAGATCCTGAAGGAACCTATCGCTGCTAAAGGCCCACGCCTTAGTTGCGAAATCTCCCTGCCTGGTCGCTTTGTAGTCATCACTCCTTTTAATGATATCGTAGCCGTTTCCCGTAAGATTCATTCTTCCGACGAAAGAAAACGCCTCCAGAAGATCATAGAAGCTATTAAACCGAAGAACTTCGGAGTGATTGTGCGTACAGCCGCTGAAGGAAAGAACACAGCAGAACTCCATGAAGACCTCTCTATGCTGGTTGAAACATGGAAGATGATTCAGTCGAATCTGAAAAGTGCTGCTGCTCCTGCAAAAATTCTCAGTGAACAAACAAAGACTACTTCCATACTCCGCGATTTATTGAATGAATCATTCAATAAGATTGTGGTGAATGATAAGAATATCTTCAACGACACCCGTAGTTATATTCAACGCATTGCTCCTGAAAAAAGCGAAATCGTTTCTTTCTTCAGTAATGGCTCTCCTATTTTCGACCAGTTTGGTGTAACCAAACAGGTTAAAGCTGCTTTCGGTAAAACTGTGAACCTTCCAAGTGGTGCTTACCTTATTGTTGAGCATACGGAAGCCTTACATGTTATCGATGTAAACAGCGGATATAAGAGCGTTGGAAATAACCAGGAACTGAATGCCCTTGAAACAAATCTGGAAGCGGCTGCTGAAATCTCCCGTCAATTGCGCCTGCGCGATTTAGGAGGTATCATTGTTGTCGATTTCATTGATATGAAACTTCCTGAGAACAAGCGCAAGCTGATGGAGTCGATGGAAGAATTCATGCGTCCAGATCGTGCTAAACACGCTGTGCTGCCCATTTCGAAATTCGGATTGATGCAGATTACGCGTCAGCGCATGAAACCTGAAATGACTATCAATACCCAGGAGATCTGTCCTAGTTGCCAGGGTACCGGTAAAATATCTTCAACATTAATACTGGAAGATGAGATTGAAAAGAATCTCAGCTATCTGGTAAACCACCAGCACAAACATCTTACTGTTACGGTACATCCTATCGTATACTCCTATCTCACCAAAGGACTCTGGTTCAGTTCCAAGCAATGGAAATGGCGCTGGAAGTTCGGACAGAAGATACACCTCAAGGAGAACACTAATTACCATCTTACAGAGTTCCACTTCTTCGATCAGCATGAAGAGGAAATCAAACTCTAAGCCAGAGGCTGAATGCTTAATGCTGGATGCTAATACAGTTTTACGTAGTAAGTTATAGGTTGTAAGTAGGTTCTCGTGATAATACGAGAATTGAGCTTCGACAATTATATTTTTTTAACCGCAGAGACGCGGAGGCGCGGGGAATTTCTCTGCGTCTCCGCGTCTCTGCGGTTAAATGTATTTGTATTAGATGATGAAAACACCAAAAATAGATAGGTCAAATCACAGAGGTTGACAT
>JBGAQE010000155.1:0-9957 GCA_044220885.1 Chitinophagaceae bacterium | reverse complement strand
ACCCCCTATGTGTATGTATAGAGAAAATCTTTATCACTGCGATTTTACAAAACGAATCGTAAGGGTCTATTTGGCTCCTTTTAACTGAACCAGATAAGAACCTGATGCATATTGACTGATATCAAGGAGCATGTATGTTTGTCCATTATTGATTTTACCAGCATATTGTAATTGTCCATTGCTGTTGAATACTTGAATCTTCTCATATTCTTTAGAAGTTGGTAATTCAATATAGACCTGGTTATGGGCTGGGTTTGGATATAGTAAAGGCTGGGACAGTTCTTTACGGTTTAATAAAGTGATTACTTTGGAGTAAGATGATTTGCCGTCCAAATCTATTTGACGGATACGGTAATAATTCCATCCTTTTACCGGAGAAATATCAGTAAACTGATAGTCTTTTCTCACGGTACTGTTACCAGCAGCATGTACTGTTCCAATCTTTTTATATACAGCTCCATCCGCGCTCTGTTCAATTTCATAATGACTCGTTTGTTCTTCAAAGCTGGTAGCCCATTGTAGCAATGCCTGATCGTTCTTCCATTCGCCCTGAACAAACAACCACTTAACAGGTAGCCCGGCTCCTTTCAAGAAGGATACGATATTGGTATGACTCCAGGGATTGTTACGGCTACGTATAAAGAAATTATGTGTGCCATCTGGTAAACCGGTCAGGTCGATATTCACAGAAAGACCGGATACATTTGTAGTAGAAGTGAATGAAACCGGAGTTCCATTACCCAATCCTGGATCATCATCAATAAAATATTCCATTTGTTGAATTGCGGAAGCGGCGGCTGGAGCGGATGGGTAATCAGAAATAGATGCATTGCTAAATACGGAAATGTTAGTCAAAGACCATCGACCATTTACATCCCTGGCATTAACATAAATAGTATGAGATGCTTTTGTAAGACTTGAGATGTCAACAACTATTGATTGATTAGCAATAGTTGTTCCGGGCGTAATTGGTACATCAATGCCAGTACCAGGAACAGGATTAGCGTCAACAAAATACTCAAGCTTATTAATGTTTACAGAAGCGGCTGGTGCATTTGGATAAGCAGGTATAACTATATATGAAAAAAAACTATTTACCCAGAATGCCCACCGACCATCAGCATCTCTTGCCCTTATGAATAAGCGGTGATATCCATAACCGGGCCCTGTAAGGTCAATGGAGGTGCTAAGATCAGTAATGTTTGTTTGGGGAGTAATGGATAAAGGAGTTGCATTGCCCACACCTGGATCAGTATCTATAAAATATTCAATACGTGTAATATTCCCGGCAGCAGGTGGTGCAGAAGGATAAGGTGTTTGAGACTCCAACTCATTAAACCCTACCAACAAAAGTATAGTTACAATTATACGTTTCATTAGAAACAATTAAATAGTGAAAGAAATCAATTGTTGGAACGGGCACTTACAGTTATAGTCATTGATGTATTTGAACTAGGGACAGATGTGGGAACCGTCAAACTATAAATTGTAGGAATTGGAGGAATTCCCACTTAAGCGATAAGGATCTGAAGTTCCAAACGGTCCGCAGTCTGGTGTAATACCACTTACTGTTTCTCCAGCACCCAAAGCAGGAGACCCAGCTTTTAATTGAAACTGACCATCAGTACTATTACCTGAAAGTCCAACAACAATACTATTCAAAGGCACACTATTTTGGTTCCCACTTCCTGCTGGAAGAGTATTACCAGTACTGATACAATTTTACAGTACTTAAGGAAAGTTCTGTTGCCGTAGGATTAAGCAAGATATTATTTGCAAAATATGAATTACCAATAACAACAGGTATGTTACTAAATAAATTATTACGAACAAGGCCACTAATGATATTTCCTGCTACTATTTGATTGGTACCAGTAAGAATGCAATTTGTAAGAGATAAGTTCTCAGCATAAAATGCCGGTGGCCACTGCCAATAAGTGATATAGCATTTATTAATCGTCCAATCTGATAACCGAACGAAAGTAGAAGCAGCAGAACCAGAGAAGTAAATTTGTACCTGACTTCTTTCTAAGGTAATATTATCGGTACCGGGATTGATATAAAAATATCCGCTAGAACCCTGGGCAAAACCGATAAATTTTGAGCCCGAAGCTAATGAATCAAGAAAAATGGCGCTATGTTCTAAAGCCGCATTAGTATTTGCCTGTAAACCACTATTACTACCGGCGCCACTCAGGAAATATCCTGTTCCAATAACCACCAACCTCTTATTCATTGTGAAAGAGGCGCTATAAGGAGTTGTGGAACCCTCAATATAAATTGTATCATCATTCAATACTGAAGCGTTTGCAATAGCTGCCTGAAGGGAAATGAAATCAGGTCTGGAATTAGCTGTATTATTCACCCGCCATACTCTGGCCTGGATTGTCAATACCATAATTGAGCTCATTAACAAAAGGAGAATTTTCTTCTTCATAAACAGATAAGTTGAGAATTGATAAAATCAGGTTAACGGGAACAAAATTGCCTTAGTTACCCAGCCTGTACAATCCCCCGAAGGGTTGAATTAATGAGTTTTGGGGTAATCCAGTGTAGTAAGAATCCCCCGAAGGGTGGAGATTTTCAATGGGATTATGAGGATAAATTTGTCAATTCTTGTTAAGAAAAGATTCTTTTATAGTAAATTCCTGTAATGGCTCGGAATCGTTTAATCCTTCTTCTAATCAGCAACTTGTTTCTTTTACAAACAAAAGGACAGGAAATAACATTAAAAGATAGTCTTTGGTCGGTAATCACCAAAAGTGTTGGTGATACTGTAAAAGTCCAGGCCTTTTACAGTTATGGCGAGCTCTTTGAAACCACTTCACCCGACACTGCTCTGTTTTATTATGAAAAAGGGAAAAGCCTTGCCAAGGCTATTAATTCCCCTCGGGGTATTGCACTTTCTTCGAGTTATATAATTGCAGTGCTTAACAATCAAGGCAGGTTCAGTGAAGCCTTAGAATTATGCAAGGAAGCTTTAGCACTGTATTTAAAATATGGAAATAGTAAAGATCAATGCAGGGGGTATATAAATATTGGAAGCGAATGGCAATATCTTTCCGATTTTGAATCTGCTGCAGACAATTACATAAAAGGTAAAAAGCTGGCAGAAGAACTTAAGGACTTGAAGCTTCAAAGGGTAGTCAATAATAATCTAGCATCTGTTTTCAATTCCCTGTCACAATTCGAAAAAGGAAAATCATATGCAGAACAGTCGCTTGTAATGGCCCGTGCATTAAACGATAAGTATTCAATCGCTTCATCTACTATAAACCTGGCGGTATCAGAAACCAATTTGAAGAAAAATGAGCTAGCAATCGGTCATTTCAGAGAAGTATCGTCCATTGGCATTGCAATAGAAGACACTTTATTACAAATGGATGGCTGGATTGGAATTGCCGACAACTTTAGGGATCTCAGAAAATTCGATTCTGCCATAAACTATTATAACCAAACAGGATTAGAATAGCCAACCAAAAAGGCTATAAAGAATATGAACTGTTTGGATATATGGGGCAAAGCGATGTGTCCTTAAAAACTGGTCAATTCAAAAGTGCTGAATCAGCTATAACAAAAGGCATCATTCTAGCAAAATCCTTAGGATTGAAACTGGAACTTAAAGATCTTTATTTAAGAGCAGCTGAATTATATGAAGCAACAGGAAAACTAAAGCAATCCGTAACATACAGGAAAGAATTCGAATTATTGAGCGATAGTATACTTAATGAAAAAAACAATACCGCCATTAATTTAATAGAGATAAAGTTTGAAACAGAAAAAAAGGAAAACAAAATTCAATCACTTGAAAAGGAAAAAGAAATAAGGGATCTAATATTACGTCAGAAAAACTTCCAAAATTCCGTATTATTTGTTAGTGCCTTAGCGCTAGTTGCCCTTTTATTTTTATTATACCGCTTTAACAAACAAAAACAGCTATTACAACAAAACAGGATAAATGAGCTCGAAAAAGAAAAGCAACTAACTGCCGCATCTGCGATATTACAAGGGCAGGAAGAAGAAAGAAGCCGTTTGGCGAGAGACTTACATGATAGTCTTGGAGGACTCTTATCAGGAATAAAACACTCCTTTAGCGATATGAAAGAAACCATCATCATGACTCCAGAAAATATGCTACGCTTTGAAAAAGGGTTAGCTTTGCTGGATACTTCGATTAATGAATTCAGAAGAGTGGCTCATAATATGATGCCAGAGTCTTTACAAAAGTTCGGCCTCGATGCTGCCATTCGTGATTTTTGTGCTGGCTTGAATAACAAATCAGGTTTGCAGGTAATTTATCAGTCGTATGAAATGGACCAATTAACAATCCCCAATACTACAAGTATTACCATTTACCGGGTTATTCAAGAATTACTAAATAATATACTGAAGCATGCAGAAGCCACTGAAGTGGTGGTTCAGGCCAGTAAAGAAAGTCAGAAATTACTGATTACTGTGGAAGACAATGGCAAAGGATTCGACACAAGCATTTTACAGGAGTCAGAAGGTATTGGCTGGGCCAATATCCGCAACCGGCTCGATTTTATAAAAGGGAAAGTTGATATTCAATCAGCATTCCAAAAAGGAACAGCTGTTAACATTGAAATAAACTTATGAATAAGATAAGCGTCTTCATAGTAGATGATCATCTGATGGTGATAGAAGGAATCCGGACATTATTGCAGAATGAACCGGATATAGAGTTAATAGGATATGCATCAGCAGGCATTGAATGCCTGCGGTTCATCAAGGATAGAAAACCGGATGTAATACTGATGGATATCAATATGCCAGGACAATCGGGTGTTGAGCTATGCAGGGATGTTAAATTACAATACCCGGATATCTTCATCCTGGGGTTAAGCACTTTCAATCAATTCAGTTATATCGATTCAATGATGGATCAGGGTGCCAGTGGTTACTTACTAAAGAATGCATCAAAAGAAGAATTGGTAGAAGCCATCCATACTGCCATGAAGGGCAAACTATACCTTAGTCATGATGTAGCACAAACCTTAAAAGATGCAGCTGATACGGTTAAGGAAATTCCTATACTTACCAGAAGGGAAAAAGAAATACTGGGAATGATTGCCGAAGGACTAACCAACCCGCAAATAGCAGATAAACTATATCTCAGCTTAAGTACGGTTGATTCGCACCGGAAGAATCTGATGCGGAAATTGAATATGAGGAATACAGCGTTATTGATAAGGTGGGCTGTTGAGAATAAGGTAGTGTAAAATAGTCCGGAAGTCGGGAAGTCCGGAAGACCGGAAGAAAATACAGGTTAGTAGTTTAGGGTTATATTGTTAAGATAAAAAACATCCTTCTTATTATCGCTGTTATCGCCTTTGTAGCGGCTGAAGGTGCAAAGGTTATACTTTATTGAGGGAATGAATACAGCGTCCCATTCGGCTTCTCTGCGGCCGTCGATATCAACAAGCAAAGAGTTTCCTTTTCTACTTAAGAGAACTTTATGGTTGTTCTTTGTAAGATAGAAATCTGGCAATGTAACCCGCTTATTGAAGACAAGGGTTTCATTATTGTTATATGAATATACAGTAAGGGTCCCTCCTCCGTTCCAATAGGGGTCAAACCAGCAGATGATGCGATTGAAATTACCTGCATAGCTATCGTAGAGGCTCATATTCATTTTCTGATTACCATCCAGTTTATAGGCTTCACTGGTATTATCGTATTCAACTTCGCCGAGGGTTACGGTGAACAAACCGCTGTTATATGCTATGTCTGGGTTCCAGGCCAGTTCAAAGGCTAGCCTGAAATTGTCCTTTATTTCCTTATTAAATTGTTTCGGATAACAGTACCCATCTTTTGTAAAAGCCAGCCAGTTCCTGTTTTCATATTGCAGTACTGTATTATTTTTCATACCGTTCCAGGTAGACGGGAATTGATTTATTGGGTTTTTATTAAACTCATATACAAAAGAGGAAATACCATCCTGATTTGCTTTAGTTTCTGACTTAGCTTCCTGCAGTGAAACAATTATATTATTAATTCCGTTTGGTCTTTTGGGAACTTCACCCACCATTTTACATAATACATCCATATTAAACTGACTAAACGCCAGATCCATGAAATTCTTCTTGGGAAGATTATCATCCTGTCTTCTTAGTGAAAAATATATGGATTGAGGTTGGTCTTTTGGCTTTTTTAAATCAAAAAAGTCAATGTCCTCAATCCAAACCGGATATTTTCCTTCAATAGTATTACTATTTAATAATTCAACTTATGCCATCTTTCTGCAAATAACTTTTGTTCACATAGGCCAATTCATTTATTTTTTTGTGGCTTAGAATACTGTTGTACCAGTTCTGCAGATTATTTTTTCTTCTTCTAATTTCAATATTTCCTTCTTTTCTATCACTTAATCAAATTATTCAGGTACTTTTTTGTATCCTCATACTTAGTGGTTATTAATTCTTTCTCATTTTTTATAATTCCTTCCCTGATGTAAGTAAGTTTACCCTTCATTTCCTTGTCCGAAAAAGTATAAAATGACATTATCAATTCCTTCCAGCTAACTTTTCGTATGGGAAGCCTGTCTTTAGCAGAAAAAAAGTAGCCTCTTTTTTGATTGGTTTTAGCAAATGTGCTTACATACAGAATCCTGTTTCCACTGGCATCCTTTTGTGTATAAAAATCTCCTGTATACATACCCCCTTCATTTGCATAATACCCAAAGTTCAATCCATCCTGAAAAGAAGCTCCGCCCTGGAAAATACTATTGACAACAAAATATACCCAGCAGCCTGTTTCCCCCTCTGGTTGTACAATGTTATAACCTTTCAGGCATTCGAATTTTTTCAGCATAAGATAATACTCGTAATACTTTGGAGCTGTATTAGTATTAGGAATAGCTGGAAGGTCACCAAAAGCGATACTATTGGTTGCGTGTAAACCACCCAATGCAACCGGCATAATACGTTGCATTTCTTTTCGTAAAGGCTCACCATATTGCCACTGGGTGCCGTATCCTCCCTTTTGCCATACCCATTTACCGGGCACTTTGTTTATATCAAGAGTGTTGCAGTTAATTTGTGCACTGCTTTTACAATAAATAAAAACAGTAAGTAGTACAAGTGTTATTTTAAAACTGTTCATACATTTTATTTATAACTTACACTGGCCTTACTCATATCGGATTTTACTTCAAAAGATGGCTTGCCGGATTTTAACGATATTTTTCCTTCCGCACCAACAAGGGTAATATCTCCTCCTTCCAAACCAACCTTTCCTTTTCCACCATAATCTGTTATGCCTGATCTATCTATTTCAATGAATGCGCCCACTTCTGCACCTACGCCACCTACTTCCACACCCAATTTATCAGTAACTTTCTTTGATCCAATGCCTACGCCTATTTCTAAACTCATGTTTGTCCATTGGCCGGTAAACAAATCCTCGCTGTAGGAACCTTCAGCAATGAGTATGTCAAACTTGAACGTAATTTTATTGCAGTCTGTTGAAACTTCACTACCAGGTAGTTTCATTTCCCATTTGTTACCGCAATTCAAATCATTCCAGTTAGCCAGCCCTTTATTTGTAAATGAATTCGTTTTTACGTTGATGCATGCGGATCCATATCCGCCCAATACTGGCGTGTAGTTCGGCATTTCAAAACTCACTGATTGCAAGGCGTATAAAAACTGCAGCTTTGCGTTGCTTGCATAATAGTCATAATACTCTTTATCCATAAACTGTTTGCCTGCATACACCAGTTCGTTGGTCATTTTTCTTTTATGCTCTATATATTTAAAGTAAAAGTTTTCAAACATTGTATTGGCAGGTAGCATATAGTTGTCATACGCTTCCTTATAGGCATTGCATGCTTCCGCATCAGTAAAGTTTTTGCCCAACGCATCCTGTTCAAAACGTTTTGCCAGCTCTCCTTTTATTTTCTTATCCAGTTCATCCAGCATTTGGCTGTTTTTTTCAGTAATCTGCCTTACTTCTTTCATTAACTGTTCTTCTTTTTTTACAAAATCTTCATCTAGTAATTGATAAAAATTATTCCAGCTCTGGTTAGTATTGTTTTTGAAGGCAAAAGCATAACTAATGCCCTTCTTTTTTTTGGCAAAATCGATCACTGCTTTTGCATCTGCTGTTGATTTTGCATCATACACTTTTTTAAGCCGTTCTGTTTTTATTTCCAGGTCTTTTATGCTGCTTTCTAGATTTTTGTAAAAGGTTCGCCATTCGAGTGTAGCGTTCAATGCAGCTTCGTAGCTTTTTGGCAGGGTTGGGAAATTAAATTTAGATAAACCCAATGCATCTGCCGGCATTTTTTTCTTAACGTCAAACGCCGTAAGCTTTCCACCCATTTTTTTAAGTATACTTTCTTTTTCTGCACTGTAACTTTCGCCGATGCTTTGTTTCATTTCTTCAATCCCACTCTGCCTGTTGCCTTCGTTTTCCTTTACAATAGCTTTTACATAATGTGCTTGCGCTGCATTACCAGGAAAAAAGCGAATACAACTGTCGGCATATTTTTCTGCCATTTTAAAATCCCCCAATCCCATCCATGCTACCGAAAGATTGCTCAGTACCACAGGGCTTTTTGTATATTTTCTGTTGAGATAATTTAAGATAGGTATAGCTCCCTGCTCCACACCGTGGTTGGTAAGCAATGCGGCGAAGTTGTTTAAATTATTGTCGTCGCCTGCATCCAGACTGCACACTTTGCCCATTATGTAAATACTTTGCTGGGTAAGATTATATAAATAACAACTAATGGCTCCATTACCCATAGCAGCAGTGGATGGATATTTTGCCTTTAGTTTTGCATAGATGGTTTCTGCCTGCGAAACTGCAGTAGCATTCATTTCTTTTTTTACTGCTTCAAATACAGCTTTGCAATAATTTTTTAGTTCGCCATCACTTAAATCTCTTTTAAGCACTGCATTAATTCTGGTATCATCCCTTACAGGAACAATACGGTCTTTATTTTCTTTAAACTCACTAATTTGTTTTTCGGTAATATCGCCCCTAGCCGTTACCTGCTTCTTTATTTCTCCTGCCTGATTTATGGCATCTTTCTGCATCCTCGCTCTTGCTTCCTTATTCTCGGCGCTATTGAGTTTCAATGCCTGCATTTCGGCAAGGATGCTTTGCATGTCGCCCGGGCTATTTTGCATTTTTTTCATCAACACCACAGCTTTATTTACTTTTTCTTCATCAATAGTTTTTTGTGCATGGAGTGAATGCGTAAAAAGTAGTAAAGAAGCAAAGAGGATATTAATTAATAGTTTCATTTTATTTCCTTTTGTCTTTTAACGATAAAGGGTAAGTGCCGGAAATGCTTGCCGCAATTGGGTAGCACCAGCCTCAGTAATACCGGTAGTTTGTAAAAATAAAGTTCGTAATGCCGGCAGTTGTTGAATTACTGCTGTAAGCCGGGGGATATCTGTATCGCTAACTGAACAGTAAGACAGATTTAGTTCCTGCAATTGTTTTAATGGGGTGAGTTGCTCTATACCATTTATCGTGACTGATGTTGCCCTGCTAACAATGAGTTTACGCAATCTTGTTAACCTGGAAAGTTGTGCCAAACTTGCATCTGTAGCTCCCGGTATGTCAACGGCTCTTAAATCAATTATCTCAAGGGTACCGGCCTTGCTCATACCCACAAATCCAGCATTGGTAACAGGTATCGCAAAGCCCTGATCAATACTTAGCACCTGTTTAATGGCCGGAAGTAAGCCTATGTTCATTGCTGCAGCATCAGTAAATCTCGTTTGCCCAATATAGATTGTTTCCAGGTTAGGTAATTCCCGTAAATAAAATAAACTGTCGCCCAGCCTTTGCAAATGGATTTGAGATGCTGCATAAAAACCTGTAAAGTTGATTGCTGTCTGGGATTGATATGATTGTATGGAACTGTTTGAAGCATCGGGTCCACGTAAGGCTTTGTACCAATTATAGGAACGTTCCAGCGGG
>JBGAQE010000004.1:0-72292 GCA_044220885.1 Chitinophagaceae bacterium | reverse complement strand
AGACCTCGTTTTTTGAATTAGATTTTGTGTGTTTAGAGCTAGTGTCCTGAATATTTCACCCAAATCCCATAAAAATCCCCGTATCAAGCTCCAGTTTTTACGAGCACTTCTCCTTCAGGAGAAGGGCTGGATGAGGTACTCCTACCCTACTTCCATTCTACCTAACTCCCCTACTTGTATTTGTCCTTCCCGGTCTTCCCGTCTTTCGGACTTCCGGACTACCTAAAACTGCAACAACGACAACTCCTCACCCTGCTTCAAATGATACCCCTGCAAACCCGTAGCAATCGCCGCCTCTACATTAATCAATGCATCATCAATAAACAAAGTATGAGCTGCCTCCAGTCCATTTTCGTCTACTACTAATTGATAGGCGCCTGCATCGGGCTTTCTTATTTGTACTTCGTGGGAATAATAGGCTTTCTCAAAAAGTTCATCAATTTCGAAACCATGTGCCTCTTTGAAAGATTTTCTGAACTCAATCAGATGAAGCGCATTGGTATTACTGAAAAGGAAAATCCGGTATTGTTGTCGTTGCTTTTTAAGCCATTCCACCCGCTTTGAAGAGAAATCAAGTAACATGGCATTCCATGCATGAATGATTTGTTGATCAGGAACTGATTCTTTCAACTCTTTCTTGATTTCATCTACAAACTCCTGGTCACTGATGGCTCCAATTTCATATTGCTTGAAGAAAGAGGCTGCATGCCCGATACGGAATAGCTCATCAATCTGAGTAAGCCCAAGATCAAAGAATTCCTGGCGTGTTTTGGCCATGTCAAGATTCAGGAGCACTCCTCCAAGATCGAAGATGATATTTTTTATTTGGGGCATCGGGCGATGTTATTATAGATTGAAGTTGGCTGAATATTGCGAATATTTATTTGCTATTTGAGACCTTGTACTCTTGCTGCCAGTTCAGCCAGCTTAGGCAACGGGCTACTTGATTTATAATAATAAAAATAACTCACAGCAGAATAATCGTCGATCCGGTAAAATTCACCCAGCCTTTTGGAAATGCATCATCATTGATTGAAGGGCTTGGGTTCATTTCATATATCCTGGAAAAGCCGGCAGGACCATCAACAGAAATTGGATCAAGAGGTATTCCTTTATTAAAAATACTTTTCACTTCATCAAATTCACCACCGCCTATTTCCTGCAAAGCCACTTTTATATCTGTATTGAAATAGATGGCATCGGGTAAATGCCAGCGATAGAAATTATACTGGCTTAGTGAATCGCTAGCAATTGGACAACCCTGATAGGTATTCGAAAATGCCGATAAGCCCCATCCTGTGCCGATATAATCTTCAGTTCCTGTTCCATTTATAGTTGGCAGTTTCGAATCTCCATCCAAATACATCTTCACTTCTCCTTCTCCCCACCAGGTCTTTCCATATCTCTTATCTGCATTCACTCCAACACTCATTCCAAGAAAACGGCCCTTGCCTTTCAATGTGGGCAGTACTACAAAATCCTGTTTCAGGGGATTGCTTGGTTGCCGCGTCCAATAAGCATGAAAATACATGGCATCTGCCGGTAATGATTTCAGGAAAACATAATCGATATCGAAATAGAGCATCGACTGAATGGTACTTCCCTCATTCGTCAATACCACTTTAGCTCCTTTACGGAATGGCATTGAGATATAACAATTGTAGGATCTTCCTTCGGGACTGGAGAAAAGAGCGGATTGGAATGCCGTTGTCTTACCTAGATTAGCCACAAAAAAATCACCGAAAGGAACATCAACTGCCGCTTTTGTATCTCCATCCCAAAATATCTGGAGATGCATACTTCTTAAGGTTTTCGGGTCTCTATCCCTTACTGTGAACCACATTCTTTGAATCATACCTGTACCTTTCACATCCAGCAACACCTTACTTTCTCCTGCCTGCAATCTTTCAAAAGCATTTCCTTTGGCAGTCTTATTTGTTTGTCCACCGGCTCCTTTCTTACCATTCAAATTTTCAAAACTACTCACCCTCGATTGAGCCCCTTCGGGAAAGCGATATACATCCTGAGCACTTAGGGATGCTGAAAATAACAGTAAAGGCAATAGAAGTTTCATATATCAAGCTTTGACCCTAAAATACGAAAGTGTGGGGAGATAACTACTCATCTGTATTCAGGATTTGCCTTCAATTCAAAAAAAGAGAGAGTGATTAATGTAATCACTCTCTCTGAACCTGATTATATTTTTACCTGTCAGATATTATTTACTCAAAACAAAACCAGCTTCTTTTACATCAGCTGAATTACCTCCGATAAACACTTTATAATCGCCTGGTTCATTAACGAATTTCAAGGCGCTGTTATAAAATTTAAGATCGTTAGAGGAGATAGTGAAAGTTACTGTTTGTGATTCGCCGGCTTTCAATGAAATTTTCTTGAATCCTTTCAATTCCTTCATTGGGCGGGAAATACTTCCAACCACATCACGGATATACAACTGAACCGTTTCAACTCCATCGCGAGAGCCGGTATTGGTAACTTTTACAGAAGCCGTAATGGATTGTCCCATTTTCAATGATGTGCCACTCAATGTAACATCGCTGTATGAGAAACTGGTATAACTCAAACCGAAACCGAAAGGATATAAAGGCTCATTAGGTATATCGAGATAGTTTGATTTGAATTTTGCAAACTCTTCATGGTTATAAGGACGACCCGTATTCAGCATGCTGTGATAAACAGGAATCTGTCCAACACTGTATGGGAAGGAAGTTGTTAGTTTTCCTGATGGGCTGGATTTTCCAAACAGCACATCACCAACGGCATTACCACCTTCTGTTCCACCAAACCAAACATCAAGTATTGCAGCCATGTTTTCAGATTCCCATTTCAAGGTCATTGGGCGACCATTATACAATACCATCACAATAGGCCTACCTGTTTTTACCAATGCTTTCAGGAGTTCTTTCTGACTTTCCTGCAAATCGATATTAGCCATGCTGGATGCTTCACCGGTCATGTCTGCAGCTTCACCCACCACAGCAACTACTACATCACTTTGTGCAGCTGCATCAACAGCTTCCTTAATCATAGCTTCTGGACTGCGACCATCCATTGGCGCTTCTTCACAGAAAACATTTGTGTGTTTGGCAAGATTAGCATCGTTGGTAAGGTTAGCGCCTTTTGCAAAGAGAATTTTAGTATCAGCACCTGCTGCTGATTTAATGCCTTCCAACACGGTAACAGCTTTATCGAAATCACCACTAACACTCCATGTTCCGAGCATATTCCGGCGGCTATCAGCCAAAGGACCAACAACTGCTATAGTACCTGATTTTTTAAGTGGAAGTATTTGGTTATTATTTTTCAGCAACACAAAACTTTTGGCGGCCACTTCACGGGCTGCTTTTCGTTTGCATCACTCATGATTACCGATTTAGCCCTTTCTTCGTTGCAATAACGATATGGATCTTCGAATAATCCTAAACGATATTTTGCTTCGAGAATACGACGACAAGCTGTTTCAATTTGTTGCAAGGTTACTTTTCCTTCCTGCAAAGATTTCTTTAGTGTAGTAAGGAACCCTTCGCCCACCATGTCCATATCCATACCTGCATTCAGAGATAAGGCAGATACAGCTTGAAGATCACCAAGACCATGATTCATCATTTCATTGATAGAAGTATAGTCAGATACTACCAATCCTTTGAAACCCCACTGGTTTCTTAAGAGTTCAGTCAGTAACCATTTATTATCTGAAGCAGGGATTCCATCAATTACATTGAATGAACTCATTATACTTCCAACGCCTGCTTCAATAGCAGCTTTATATGGTGGAAGATATTCGTTATACATTCTCACCTTACTCATATCAACCGTGTTGTAATCACGACCCCCTTCAGCAGCACCATATAACGCAAAGTGTTTTACACAGGCAATAAGGGTATTGTCTTTTGATATATCTGTGCCCTGATAACCTCTTACCATTGCCTTTGCAATCTGGCTACCCAGATAAGGATCTTCCCCTGAACCTTCTGCAATCCTACCCCAGCGTGGGTCGCGGGCTATATCTACCATTGGAGAGAAAGCCCAGTTGAGTCCATCAGCTGTAGCTTCTTCTGCAGCAATGCGGGCAGATTTTTCAATCAGTTCCAAATCCCAGGAACAGGATAGTCCTAAAGGAATCGGCATCACTGTCTTATGACCATGTATTACATCCAATCCAAAGAACAAGGGGATATGCAATCTTGAATTCTTCACTGCCAGTTCTTGAGCCTGTCTTATTTTTTCCGGACCGGTAATACCGAAAAGTCCGCCCACCTGGCCATTCTTGATTTTTGATTCTACATCCTTACTCTACAGAACCTGTAACGGCCCCTCCTGGAGTAACCAGATTCAATTGCCCGATTTTTTCGTCGAGCGTCATTTTTTTCATCAGGGTGCCGATGAAAGCATTCATTTTGGCATCGCTGGCTGTTTGGGCAGCAACTGTCAGAGATCCGAGAAGAAAGAATAACAGGAAGAACTTTTTCATGTCAGTTAATTGTTAAGTGTCGTTATAAATTAGTCTTTCAGTAAATAGGGTTGGATAATACGTTGCCAAATGGCATAGCCTTTGGCGTTCATGTGCAAATTATCGTTCTTAAAGATATCATTCATAGGATTTCCGTCAGGTGCCAGCATATTTTTATATACATCAATAAAAGCGATGTTTTTTTGATTTTTTAAAAATTTGGCAATAGCTGCGTTGGCCAGTACGTATTTTGGCATCAGGTGTTGTCTGCTGGGACTAGGTTTCATAGCCACATAAGCGATTGGAATTTTCTTGTGGTCCTTCCTGATCATAAAGTACAATTGCTTGAATCGGGCTACCACAGTTTCCACCGTAACCGTATCTGAAGAGGCAAAATCATTCTCTCCGCAATAGATCAGTATCTGACGTGGACGATAAGGTAAAATGGCATCCTTATAAAAATAGATAAGATCGGGAAGGGTTGAACCGCCGATGCCTCTGTTGATAATGGTATATCCCGGGAAATAATCAACACATCCGTCCACAAACGAAAAGAAGAGCTTCCAGTAAAAAGGATAGCCTTTGTAGGTGGCATCTTCTCAGCATCCAATTTCTTAAAGGCATCAATCTCATCCTGGAAAGCATGTTGCTGACTAAATGATTTAACACTGAGAAAAAATGCTAATAGAAAGGGTGGAGTATTTAATTTTCCTTAATAAACTGTGCTTCTTAACTATGATTTTTTGACTGGGATTAATATGATTAATTTGATTAGCTGGGATTGAATACAGGGATTATTACTTTACTACTTCCCTACTACCTTACTTCCATTCTCCCCTACTTATATTTGTATTTTCTCACGGACTATAAATTTGGTATCTCCGAAAATCAGAGGCCGCGGACTTAAATATTTTGCTTTACAAAGTTAAGACGCTACGGACTTCCGGACTCGCTTCCCGCCTCCCGACTCCCTACAACCTCCTCCACACCCATGCATCCACACTCCACTTTCCACCACCACCTATGAAAAAGTAAGATAAGGCAAGCAGTCCGAATAAGAACGGATGCTGGTCTTCATACCAGAATTTGCCACCCCCCACTTTAAAGCATATGAAAAACATGAGAAGAGCCATTGTGATTGCTGCAAATCGGGTAACAAATCAACTGCAATGAAATACCCGTTACGAATTCATGCGACTTTTTCCCCCAGATACATCATGAAAACCGGAGAAGGCATATTCTTAATAACATCCCAGTCCTGATAAGATGCCATTGTTTTTGCATCAAATACTTCATAGCCGTGATAGGCCATCATTAAACCGGTAATAATGCGGATAAAGGTGATGCCTGCTTGTTGCCAATTCTTGACTTGCTCCATAACTGTGATTAATAACTGGGATTAATTACTGGGATTAATATGATTATTGTGATTAACTGGGATTAAATACAGGAATTTTTGACTGGGATTTTTTGGATTAAATACAGGGATTAACTGGGATTGATACTTCACTACTACTTTACTACACTCCTTCTTTACTTCCATTCTTCCCTACTACCATTCTTCCCTACTCCCCTACTTGTATTCTCTTCCGGACTTCCGGTCTTTCGGACTTCCGGACTTTCCTACTCCCGGCTGTTCCATTTCCACATCTCCACATTTTCACACTTCCACATTCACTCCCCATTTTCAAATTCCCAAATTCTCAAATCTTCAAATTACCCCACCATCGGCCACTTAAACTTCGACTCCAACATTATCTTCTTTCCTGTTGCTGATGACTTCCGGGCTGCTTCTATAATTTCAAGAACATGAAGTGCATGCTCTACATTTATTCTTGGCTCAATACCTTTGATGATGCTTTCGCCTGTTACACGTGCCCCTTCCTGCCATTCATAACCTTCACTATCTGCAGCATAAAGTTTTGGCGGCTCGGTCCAGGAAGTATCTAACATTACACCACTGGTTTCCCAATCATAACCGATCAATCGCATGTTTCCATAATCACCATAAATCTGGATAGAATGTAATGATTGTCCCTTCGCTTCATGTCCGTGTGGATCGAAGTAGTTGAACCCGCACATCACATGACTGATCACATTATTATCATGTTGAAGTAAGATATGCGCATTATCTTCTGCTTCCACTTTTATTTTTCCTTTATCATCAACTGTTCTCTCTGGATTTACAATGCTGGTCATAGCCATTACAGAACGGGCAGGACCTAACAAACCAGTTAGGTGTTTTGCCATATTTATAAACACCAAGGTCAGACACTACCTCCCCCTTTTTCATAGAAGAAGGCCGACCATGTAGGTCACCAGCATGTCCGTATTGTCCATGAGCACTGGCTATGCGGCCAAGTTTCCCTTCCTGGATGGTCTTACTCATAAATGCAAACTGCGGACTATTCACTACAGCTGGTGCTCCCCACAAACGAAGTTTCTTACTATTTGCCAGTGCCAAAAGCGCCTTTCCTTCTGCATACGTATTCGCCATGGGCTTTTCACTCCATACATGTTTACCTGCCATCAGGGCTTTCTTATTCAATTCACCATGAACCTGCATATCGGTAGTAGTAACCATCATATCAAATGCAACTCCTGCCAGCATCTTATCAATATGCGGATAAGTATTCGGTACATTAGTGCTTCGCCTGCGCCACAGCTCTTTCATATTTAATATCACACAAACTCACCACATCAATCAATGCACTGAAGATTTCAACTGCGGTAAATAACGGTTACTTACACTACCGCAACCTATCAAAGCAACGCGTAGTTTTTTATCAGGCATATTTATAGCCCAACTCTCCATAGATGATACCATTAAGGCAGCACTGGCGAGTGCTGATTTTTGAAGGAAGTCTTTGCTTGATATACTCATACGGTTTTACTTTACTGTGATTTATGACTGGGATTTTTTGGATTAAATACAGGGATTAACTGGGATTGATACTTCACTACTACTTTACTACTCTCCTTCCTTACTTCCATACTTCCTTACTACCATTCTTCTTACCACCATTCTTTCCTACTTCCCTACTCCCTAACTCCCCTACTTGTATTCTCTTCCGGTCTTTCGGACTTCCGGACTTCCCGACTCCTAACTCCTGACTTTAGACTCCCGACTCTTCACTCACTTCACCCACGGACTCACAAACCCCAACTTCTTCAATCCCCTCTGCACATCAGGAATTTTCATAAATAATTTCCATAGTAATCCGGTGCGGTAATTTTCTAACATAACAATAATTGGACCCTGATCGATGGCGAGATGTGATTTAGCATACCAGTTATGATGGATGCTGAATCCGTCCTACAAAAACCGTAGGGACTCCAAATCTTATCCCCCAATTCGTAATAGAAATAGCGCAAGGCTTCCATACTTTCTTTGGGAGTATAGGGCATGGATGAAATAGCCGCTGTTGGCTGTATCACTCCAAAATCATTTTCGGGACTATGAGCTACATATCCTTTATAACTATCACCGGCTGTCAATCCCCAACAGTTGGCACTATACCCTTTGAACTTCTTCGGGTTCTCTATACAATATGCCCTGTTGATGAGGTGTGATGCTTTCCTTGTATAAAATAATCATTTCCTAAAGAATCGACAAGTCCATTCGGATCTATTCCCTGAAAAGTATATTGTTCAAAAAACAAGGGACCGCCTTTATCCTTATCATAATTTCCCAGAGGCAGTTTGTATCCATAATATTCCTTTCCATTTGTGAAGCCCTGACTTCCGGCCCAGGTTCCATCATAAACCGATTTTGCAATGGAATGATAGGGTGAGGATGCGGCCATTATATAAGTTATAAGGCATTCATTATATCCCCATACCGGAAAATTCATATCAAATCCATTATTCGGGCTCCAATGCCAGAACAATTTGTTTTGATTATTCGTGTGCCAGTTCCAGTTAGCAGCTCCCCATATCTGGTCAATTCGGTTTCTAAGATATTTTTCACGTGGTGTATTGGCAGTAAAGTATTCCCTTGCACACAAAAATCCCATAAGAAGATAGGAGGTTTCAACAATATCGGCCCCATCATCCAAACGATCAAAGCGAATGGTTTTACCGGTGCGGGCATTCATGAAATGTGGGTAAATGCCATGATAACAATCGGCATTCAGCAAAAAATCGGCAATCTTGGTAAGTCGTCTTACTGCTGTATCCCTTCCAATCCAGTTTCTCTCAACAGCTACAATGGTAGACATGATACCGAAACCTGTACCACCAATGGCTCCTGCTTCTGGGCCAAAATCAGTCTTTAACGAAATCGGCTCCGCTACGAGGCTTCATTTATATAATCCCAATAATATTCTGCTTTTACAGTATTGCTTCTCTCTAATGCCAATCCGCTATAGGGTGTGCAGCATTCCAGAAAAACCGAATGTTTGTCTTTGAACCACTTCCATTAATCCATCATCCGACAACCCTTTAATGATTCCTACAGGTTGAATAACAGCCTTCTCTTTAGTAGCTCTGGAATTAGTTTGACCCAATACAGAAACAAAAGATAGACTGCAGAGAAAACAAAATGATAATCTGTACACTTTTATGGAGAACATAATTATACTTTCTATTTTTTTATTGAAGGACTCTGAAAGCCAAACTTCGTCAACCCTTTTGAATTTCCGGACAGCTCATGAAAAGTTTCCACATTAGCCCACTACGATAATTCTCAATCATTACTACTATTGGTCCCTGATCAATAATAAAATGACTTTTAGCAGTCCATTTTTGTGTTTCATTGAAAGCATCAACAAATCCATATTCACTCCAGATGGAAGTTCCAAGATCGTAATAAAAATGCTTCAAAGCCTGCATACTGTATTCAGGTGTATAGGGAAATGCACTAAGTGCCTGTGGGAGTAATGGTGCCATTATCGTTTGAAGGAGAACGGGCATCATGCCCATAATAGGTATCGCTGGCTGTCAAACCCCAGCAATCGGCACCATAACCAACAAATTTCTTCGGATTACGAAGAGAATGCTCCCTGTTGATGAGAGTGTGATTCCGGTTCTGCTCCCAATAATCGGCATATTGATCTTTCAATCCTCTGGGATCAATACCCATAAAGGAATATTGTGAGAAGAACAATGGACCGCCATAATCAAACCCTAAAGGCAATTTGATACACATAGAATTCTTTTCCATTCTTGAAGAAATTTTTCCGCCCATCCGCGATGATATACAGCAGCACTCACCGGATAGCGTTCCGCGCTTGCTGCGAGAACATACATGATAAGACATTCATTAAAACCTCTCACTGGAAAATTCATCGCCCATCCGTTATTAGGACTCCAATGCCAGAACAATACTTCCTGTCCGCCATTTGTAAACCAATTCCATTCCACTTCGCTCCACATCCAGCCGATTCTGTTCCTTAATTCTGTTTCTGTATTATTTGATCCATTGAAATATTGCCTTGCACAAAGGAGACCTTGTAGTAAATAAGATGTCTCCACCAAATCAGCTCCGTCATCTTTTCTGCTGAATGGAATGGTTTTCCCTGTGCCACCATGTAGCCAATGAGGAAATACGCCATGATAAGAATCTGCTTTCAGTAAGAAATTAACCATCTTCAGTAAGAACTTTGCAGCGGTATCGCGGCCAATCCATTTTCTGTCAGTAGCAACTATAACACTCATAATCCCAAACCTGTTCCGCCTGTTGTAACCACATCTGCACCATACCCATAGGCTTCATTACTTCTTTCTCTCGACATATTACTTACAGGATGAGCAAAATTCCAGAAGTAACGGAAGGATTGCTTTTGAACCACATCCAATAATGCAGAATCGGAGATACCTTTCAAAACACCAACAGGTGCCATGATATCCGAAACACTGTTGGCTGCTTTTGTTTGAACCTTCTGCGCCTGAATAGCAAATCCTACAAAAAGAAAAAAGAATAGGCTCCAAAAACGTTTCATAACTGAATAGAATTTATCTGATTAAAACTGTTGTTCCATTTATTGCCACCTTTTCTACCTGCCGCATCAATATAACTTAAAATCCATGCATAGGTTCCGGTGGGTTGTGGTTTTCCATTAACTGTGCCATCCCATTTATTTGTCCATTCTCGTGTTTCAAAAACCATCTGACCATATCTATCGAATACCCTGAATACAAGGTTTGTGGCTTTGAAAGCATTCAATGGATACAGAAAATCGTTTCTTCCATCTCCATTCGGTGTGAAAGCACTTGGTACAGCTATATTGCAATTCCCCTGAACTTTTATAACATGAAAAGTACTGTCGGCACAACCTGCTGTATCTGTTACCACCAATTTCACATTATAGCTTTGTTGATTAGCGGGTATTGAATAATACTGAACCGGTGGAGTAACAGTGGTATCTGTATTGCCATTTCCAAAAACCCAATTACGATGTACAATAGTTCCGAGACTTATATCTTTAAAAGATGCTGAATCATAAAAGCGGCACAGATAACCGGTTGCATCCATCATAGCCTTCACTACTTTCTTATTCAAGACCCTAACTACTAATTGAGCTGTATCGCTGCATCCATCTTTATCGGAAACTTTTACTGTATAGGCTGTTGTTATTTCAGGAGAAGCAACAGGATTATAAATGGCAGTATTTGATAAGCCATAGGCTGGCGTCCACTGATAGGTTTTTCCAATACTTGCATTTAATTGCACTGAACGTCCAACACAAATACCTGTATCGCCTGGGTAAGCATGTACATCTGTTCCAATCATTATAACATGGGTGCTGTCTTTGCGATGACATCCGCCCAATGATTTTATATCAACATAGTACATTCCACTATCTGCCAGTGTAGAATTAAATATATGAGGGAAGGTAGAATCATCATAAAAACCATTGGGCCCGGTCATAAAATAGGAAGCGCCCCCAGTTATATTAAAAATCAAATCCTGACCGGAACAAAGAGGGGAATTACTATTAAATATATATCCAACGGGCAAGCCATCAACTTCTACTTTAACTGAGTTTGAAATAACTCTGCAATTGGGATTAGCGATTGTAGAAGCATCTCCCCCACTCAATCTAAACAGGAATGTATCTGCCACCGAAAAAACGCGTGAGTATGTGGCGGAAGTAGCACCAGGGATATCCGTCCATGTTAATCCGCTATCTGTACTTTGCTGCCATTGTAATGAAGGGTTGGGATAATAGTTATCCATTGTTCCTCCAATTGAAACAGTCTTATTATCCTGAAAACAGATACTCTTTACTGTTGTAGTTGGAGGTTCATTATTAAAAAGCTGTGCAATACAGGACCAACAGCAGCTATCTTGATATCATCTATTGCAAAATCTTCAGCGCAGGAATAAGTTGAACGTATCAAATTGATTCGTGCCACTAATCGATTGATGCCGCTTGGCATTGTAAAACCAAAGCCATAGTTGTTAAACTTATAGCCGAAGCTAGGATTTGCATATCCAACATTAGGTCGAGTGTGTCCTTTCCAATTAAATTGCCCGCATCATCTTCCAGCCTGTATTCGAAAACCGGGAAGTCGGGTCCAAATTGACAGTTGGAAGGCCGGTCGATATTTATTATAGCAACTGAAAAACTATAAACAGTACCCGGACACATATTATTAGGTATTGTATCCTGATACACCACCTTGTTGGCAAGAATGGTTCCACTGTTTACAATCATCATCATACCATAATCCATTCCTGCAGTATTGTCTTTCGACAATGGAATCCATTCATCAGCAAAACAACCATTTACATTGATCCTTCTTGCAATAGTATAGGAGCCTTCAGAGGAGAGGGATGTGCTAAAGGAATATTCTGTTTTTGATGCTGGAATAGGTGTACCAATCAATGATGGGTCAGGACTTCCTTTTCCAAAATTTTGAATATACGCGGGCGCGCCAAAGCCTGGTTGAGCATCAGCGTTATGTAGAACGAAGATCAAAAGTGATAATATGATTATTTTTTTCAATGCCACAGGTATACACACACAACGTTTAAACAATTCCTACAAATAGGGAGCTGTAAAACCAAGTGATAACATTCCGGCCTTTACTTCCGGACAACTTGTAAACAGATTCCATAGCAAGCCAGACCGGTAATTCTCAATCATAATGATAATAGGTCCCTGGTCAATTGCCAGGAATGAATCTGCAAACCAGGGATTATCCAGCTGAATGCATCTACAAAGCCAATATTGTTTCAAAAGCTTATCCCCCAATGTATAATAAAAGAATTTCAAGGCCTGCATTGATTCAGTGGGTACAAATGGCATTGCTGATAATGCCGCAGTCGGCGCAATCACCCCAACATCATTTGTGGGTGAACTGGCAGTATAACCGCCGGGAATATCACTTGCTGTTAGTCCCCAGCAAGCATTTGAATACCCAAAATATTTCTTTGGATTAGCCTTGCAATATTCAAAATTGATCTTGCTGTGATTTGTTGCTTGCTGCTGGTAATTGGCATAGGGATCAGTAAGTCCGTTAGGGTTTATTCCAAGAAAAGAATACTGGCTCATAAACAGTGGGCCGCCATAAGCAGGACCCAACGGCAGGTTATAGCCATAATAAACATTATTGTTCTTCATTGCACCATTCTGCGCCCAACCATTATCATAGACAATTTTAGGAATATTGAAACTGGTTGATGAAGCTGCAAGCACATAAGTTATCAAACATTCATTCCATCCTCTTATCGGCATATTCATATCCCAACTATAATTAGGACTCCAATGCCAGTACAACACATTTTCAGTTCCTTTCCTGAACCAGCTCCATTCCACTTTATTTACGATAGTATTTATATCTGCCCGCAAAGCAGTTTCAGCAGGATCTGCACCATTAAAATACTGACGGGCAGTAAGCAATCCCATAACCAGATAAGATGTTTCCACAAGGTCGGCTCCATCATCTTTTGTGCTGAATGGAATTACAGCACCGGTAGTTCCATTTAACCAATGCGGAAATGCTCCATGAAAAGTTTTTGCCGTATTCTTCAGGAATCCTGTTATCGTTTGAAGACGAGTCAAAGCCTGGGCCCTTGTAATGAAGTTGCGATGTACTCCAGTTACGATAGCCATTATGCCAAAGCCCGAGCCTCCCGATGTAACTGTTTCTCCTGATGTGTTTCTTTCTCTTGCTAATCCAGATACAGGGTGACCGAAATCCCAGAAATAAGTGAATGTTTGCTTCTCCACTACTGTGAGTAATGAATCATCGCTGATTACAGGAAACTTATTTGTTGAATCAATAGATGATAAGAAGCGGAGAAGACTGGGTGTCAGAAACGATCCGCCGTTTTTTGCTTTTAATTGATCTGAAACCCCGAAATTATATTTCGTAATTGATTTTAATGTAGTTGCGGGTTGAACTAATAAAACGCTATCAGCCTTTTCATACGATACATTGTAATCGACAGCAGCGCCGATATTATCGGTGAAATAAATAGATTTGGCAACAGTGCTGCGGTCAATCGCTGTATTAAACTGAAATTTTAAAACCGGATTCTTCCCTACATCATAATAAATACTTTGGTTCGGATTACCATTCAACCACCAACTCGTTATTGAAAAGTTTACAGGAGTTGGAGGAGGAGGTGGGGGTGTAGATGACTTCTTACTACACCCATCTGCTACTATTACAAATAACAGCAGTGGCAGTAAAAACCATTTTATAGGATTCAGTTTCTTCATGTAAAAAAATAACGTATTCCGTTAAAATACCAACGTAGCTATAGAATGGGGCTTTGCCGTAACAGCTGCTGCCTTACCTTTTATCCAGATATAATATGAAGTGGCGGCATTACCCTGATTCATCACAATCACTACCATCTTTCCATCCGGGTTTAGAAATGCAGTGGTAAGCAATTGACTTCTGCTTGCTGCTGCTGTAACCCTGCGTGCGCCTGGTTTTATGAATTTTGAGAAATGACCGATATAGTAATATGCGTTTGTGTAAATCAATTGTCCGGTTTTTACATCGCCATGCACCGGAGCAAAACAGAAATTCTTAGCATGATTCGGACCACCCAATTCATCTAACAATATATTCCAGTCTGTAAATCCTACCATACCATTATTGAAATCCGTGATCATACTCTTGCCATATTCTTCGCCAAGGCTCCAGGCATAGAATCGCTTAGGATCGAAGCTTTCGGCACAGCCTTCAGTAAAAAATATCTTTTTATCCGGATACGCTTCATTTACTCTCTTCACATTCTCAAACATCTGAGTACCGCCGCTCCAGTCTTCATACCAATGGAAACCGATTCCCCATGCATATTTTGCAGCTTCGGGATCATCGAAATAGGTTTGAGCGCGTTGGTACATCAGGTCGCGGTTATGATCCCAAACAATGATTTTTTTCTCTTTCAATCCTTCTTTTTCCATTGTAGGACCCAAATGCTTTTTAAGGAAGTCTCTTTCTTCTTCCGCAGAATACACGCAGCTTTCCCAGCGCTGGGTAGCCATCGGTTCATTTTGAACACTTATACCCCAAACCGGGATGCCAGCTTTTTCATAAGCCTTGATGAATTTTGTATAATACATAGCCCAGCTATCGTAGAAAGTGGGATCCAATTTCCCACCATGAAGCATATCATGGTTAGTCTTCATCCATGATGGCGGGCTCCAGGGACTGGCAAAAAGATTGAGGCTACCACCTGCAGCAGCCATTGCTTCTTTTATGAATGGCATCTTGAATTTCTCATCGTGCTTTACATTGAAAGAGTGTAGCGCCACATCTCCACTATCAGCATAAGTATAATTATCGCTGCTGAAATCGCAGCTGTTGATATTTGTTCTGGCAACTGTATATCCGATGCCAGTATTCTTATCGAAATACGCCTTCAACAATTCCTGCTGCTTGGTTCACAACTTTTGCGAAAGTTTCTGCGGAAGCATCTGTAAGCGCGGCACCTATACCAAAATACTCCTGGAATTGCTTTGTAGGGTCAACAAACACACATATCTGGGTTTCAACCGGCTGCCCCATTTCCTGAAAACTAAGGGTATCAGTTGCAGACAATCTTAAATTACTGCTATCGGCAGTTGTGAAAACGGTTATCACTTTGCCTTCAGTAGAAAAATTGGTTGCCGGAGTTGACGCAGTTGTAGGGGTGTTAGTGGTTGTACCTGTACAGGCGCTTAAGGAAACTATGGCCGACAGATAAAAAACTTGCGCATAATCGTTAGTTTAATATAAAAAAGCAGGAATTGAAATTATCGATTCAATTTATTACCAAATATATGTTGCTGCAGAACCTCCTGGCAAACTTACCGGGGCCCATTTGCCATTAAACCTGATATTGAAATTCACATTACCTGCCCCATCGTTAAGAACAAGCAATACTTTTTTCTTATCAGGAGTTAAAAAAGCGGCAGAAGTCAAATCACCAGTCTGTGTACTATTTATTCGAACAGATCCTGCCGGAACAAATTTAGAAGCCCGCCCAACTATATAATAGGAAACGTTCCTGTTGAATGGAGCCACTTATAGTAAGTGCACCTTTACATTCCGTACAGCCTCCCAGTGTATGTGGCCCATAGGAAGGATCGTTGGCAAGATTCCATTCCAATGCATTCTTACTCCAGTTCCTCATAGAGCCAATAATCACATTCTTGATATGCCAGCGGAAATCTCCATTGAAGGTTCCCGTAGCTCCTGTCCATTGTTCAGTAAAATATAAATTCTTATCAGGATGCGCACTATGTACTGTTGACAGCGCACTTATATTACCACCATACAGATGGAAGGCAGAACCATCAACAAATGATTTTGCAGTAGCATCATTCAAGATATTAATCGGGTAGTTTGGATTATCACAATTGTGGTCCCAAACAATAATCTTCGTAGTAAGTCCGGCTGCTTTGAATGCAGGACCCAGATTATTCTTTACAAAATCTCTTTGCTGATCACTCGACATCACCATACTGGGATTATTGCCTCCATGCTGTGGTTCATTTTGAATAGTGATGGCGTCGAGGGTAATACCTTCAGCTTTCATTTGCTGTATATACTTTACAAGGTATTTGGCATATACATCATAATATTGGGGTTGAAGACTTCTCCGATGGTACTTCCATTGTCTTTCATCCATACGGGTGCGCTCCATGGAGATCCCATAATTTTTATAGATGGATTGATAGCAATTATCTCCTTCAATAATGGAATAAGGCCCGTTCCGGAGGCTTGTTCCTTTTCAAGACTAAAAGTAGCAAGGGTTGGATCTGTTTGTCCCGCTGGCATATCATTATAACTATACGCCGATGCACTCAGGTCTGAGGCACCTATACTGATTCTAAGATAACTCACACCGATACTGGTGGCGGCATTTCCAAATAGTTCTTGTAAAAGCGAAGCCTTTGCAGCACCCATTCCGTTTATTAATTGAGCGCTTCCTCCGGTAAGAGTGTATCCGAATCCATCGATAGTCTGGAATACAGAAGTAGAATCAACATCAACAAATGGGAGTGAATTACTAACAGATCCGAAATTGATTGTTCCTCCTTGCTTTTCCAAAGTAACTGTCTGGTCTCCTTTTGTAAGCCAATACTCAATGGGTGCACCTGGAACAGGAGGTGGTGGAGGTGTTACATCGCCACCAGGAGCTCCTTTTTTTGCGCAGCCACCCTGTAATACAATCATTGCACTAAATACAACTACTGAAACAAAAATATATCTCATAAAATATTATTCTGAAGGTTTTAAAAATACCAAGCCTCCATTGTTTTTTCCAATAACCAATAGTTTTTCCTGAACCAATATTAACCCATTTCATATCTCGGTATTCAGCTGCCTGGTGCAGCTGTATATTTCCATCCGTAAAGGTATTGCTGTTTTTGGTGTAACTAAACAAAGTAGGATACAATCCATCATATCTTCCTTCATACGGTGTTACACCATAAAAATTTCCTGCTGCTAAAAACCGGCTTTCTTTTTGCTCCGGGAACTTCGGCAAATGAGAAAAATGGGTGAAACCTGCAAATCATCTGGTAAGTCGGTTCTTAGCAAACTGCCCTTTACCATCATTAATAAAAATGGAAGATCCTAACACCTCAGCTTTCAATTCTTTATAATCCTTGAACAGGTCGTAGAACATATAATCCACCGTTTTCCCGGCCACATCCCCATATTTTAAATAGGCCTTTTTCAGAACTGGTAAAGGCCTTTCTAATTCATCTTTCGCCAAAAAAGTATATTCCTTTCCATCAATGGTATAAGCCATTATCTGTTCTACCGAGCCATTCTTATCAAAATCCTTGACATAGAGTTTGCGGGACCATTCTTTCCTGCAAACAACTTTGTATTATGGCCCCAGTTACCTGCTAATATATCTGTAAATCCATCTCCATTAATATCCGTTGCCAGTGCCGTTTGCCAGAGTCCGGTTGATTGAGGCATATCCTGAGCGGTAAAAACTCCTTTATTATTGATAAACAGTTTCACCGGCATCCATTCACCCGTCACCAATAAATCGGGCCAGCCATCCTTATTGAAATCTGTGAAGCTGGCTGTTGTAACCATGCCAAGTGTATCAAGTGCAATGGTAGAAGATGGAGCTGTTGAAAATTGTCCCTTCCCATCATTCAATAAAAGAAAAGAAGATTGAGGCATGCCATACTTCGATGCATCCAGCAACCCGCCAACAAATAAATCATTATCTCCGTCTTTATCTATATCCGCCGCTGTTACACAAGATTTATTTATCAGCATTTGCTTTGGGAATGTAGAGACAGATGCCACAAACTGCCCTTTCCCATTATTAAAAAACAATTTATCTGCCAGAGAAGAATCGCCATTATTCTGTTCATTGCCACCATGCACAACATAGAGGTCTTTAAACCCATCATTATCAGCATCAAAAAACAAAGCATCCACTTCGTCTGAATGTGAAGGCGTACTGAAAAGCTGAGTATTTATTGATTCAAACTGGCCACTCTTTGTTTGCCTAAGCATAATGCCAGAATGTCCTTCTGAACCACAAACATAAATATCATCAAGCCCATCATTATCAATATCTGCTACCGCTATCCTTGGACCTCTTGTTGATTCGGCATGTGGAATAAGGTATTGCCTGTTGAAGTCTACAAAATCATTTTCCTGATGCTTCCAGGATACCATTGTACTGGCTGTAACATCTTCAAACATTGTTTTCTTTGAAGGGAAGAAAGATGCGAAATCAAATACAGCACTTGCATTTTTTTGATCTATCTGTACCGACTGGTTTGTTTTCACATTTTTTATTATCTGATATCGCTGATCAGGCCATACAATCAATATACTGTCGGCAGTGCCTTTTTTATCAAGTCCGAAGTGTAATCTCGGTTCAGAAGACGATTGAAAACCTCTTGTAAGCATCAATTGCTGATACTGGAATTTCCCATCATTAAAAACATAGGCTTTTGCGCCAATTCCTTGTGTATTGGCTGCTTCTCCTTTAAATTGAAGAGTAAGATAGTTAGAGCCAATAGAATTATTTTTAAGAATTACAGCTTCAGACTGTAAGCAGTTCATCACTACATCCAGGTCACCATCGTTATCCAAATCGGCGTAAGAAGCTCCATTGTAAAATCCTTTTAAATCTCCAGTACCCCAATCACTACTTTTATCTGTAAACTTCAAATCACCTTGTCCTTTGAAGAAATAGGGATGATTAGATCCATCGGGCATTGCATTTATTGCTTCATCGTCGTATTTATCTGTTTGATCGAGTCCTTTATTACGCTGCATATCTGAAACGAACCGAACATAATCAAGATCAACAGGCCTTTTTACGATTCCGCTGGAAATGAATAAGTCCTTATTGCCATCATTATCAAAATCTGCAAACAGAGGGGACCAACTCCAATCGGTAGCGGATACACCACTTAACAAACTGGTTTCAGTAAAGCTTTCTCCGTTCCCATTATTTCTTTGCAAAGAATTCTTTGAGTACTGGTATTGATATCCGTTCAATTCCAGTTTTACTTTATAGATATCCGGGTTTTCATCACTACCATATGTTTTTAATACCTTTTCGTCTGAAGGAAGCATATCTACAGTAACTACATCCAGTTGTCCGTCATTATTATAATCGGCTACATCATTACCCATACTGAAACGGCTATAGTGGTTAAAGTGTTTAGCACCGCTTTCTGTAAATGTTCCGTTATGGTTATTGATGTAGTAATAATCATTTTCGTGAAAATCGTTTCCTATATAGATATCTTCCCAACCGTCATTATTGATATCGGCTACAGAAATTCCCAATCCATAACCAAGGTTACTTTGATAAATGCCCGATGCTACTGAAACATCTGTAAACTTAGCTGCAGGCTGGTTCATATCATTCCTATAAAGCCTGTCACCTGATATGGAATCAATTTTATGTCTGTTGGAAGTATCTACGATATTAGCATGCGGCTGTTTTGATTCATTTAATATATAGCAATCAAGATCGCCATCATGGTCGTAGTCAAAAAGCTGTTTGGCAGGTCATGCCAGAAAAATCAAGGCCATACTTTGCCGCACTTTCGGTAAAGTGCCCTTTACCATCATTTATAAAAAGTTCATTATGTCCATTCAGATTAGGTTTGCTGATAGCAGCAACATATATATCCAGGAACCCATCTCCATTTATATACCATAGTAACACCACTACACCAGTCGGAAGTTCCGGCAACACCAGCGCTGGCAGTTATGTCTTCGAATTTTCAGGTTTCCTTTATTGAGGAATAGCTTATTCCCTCCTTTATTATTTGCAGTAAAATAGATATCTGGTAGTCCGTCATTATTGATATCACCGGTAGCAACACCGCCGCCATTGTAGTAGTAGAGATAGTAAAGAATATTAAACCCTTTATGCCGTTCGGGTATATTGGTGAACTGGATATTTGTTTCCGAGGAGGAAACTGGGGTGAACAAAGTATTCCTTGAACGGCAAGAAACAATACTTAGGAGAGTAAATATTACAATCGCTTGCAAAGGCTTGAATCGCATGTGTGAAATTCTTAAGGTGTAAAGAATGGTACTCCCCTAAAGATGCAACAAGAAAGTATGAACTGGCGAAAAGATGAGAAGGGTTGCAGAAATAAATCGCAACCCTTCTATATGAACTGTGGACCCTCAAAGAAATATTAGAGCTTACTGTTATATAAGGCAGTAATCTCAGAAGCGGTCAAAGCTTTTGCGTATAAACGGAATTGATCCATGGCACCTGAATAAGTATTGATCCATGAATCGGTAGGACCATCTAGTCCAACATGCTTATTCCATCCACCTATAATGAAGTTACCTCCATTAGCCAGGTTGAGGGCTCCGCGTGGGTTAGCACCATTCTTTACATCAGTAAGGTTGGATGCCAATCCGGTTAAAGCTGCTCCATCAACATAATAAGTAAGTTTGGAAGTTGTTTGGTCATATGAAATAGCCAGGTGATGCCAGTTACCATTCAGGATATTACCTGGCATACGGTTAGCACCAGTAAATTCAAACCACTGATCCATCAGATACAACTTCGTTGTTGCCAGACTGGTAGTGCTTTGTCCTTTATCCTCTATCAAAAGGAACATTGAACTGTTTGCCCAATAATCCTTATCAGCTAAACCGAAAAGGAATTCAGGTCCGTCTGCATGTGGAGTTTGTTTCATCCACCAGGCTACAGTGAAACTGGTAGCCCTCTTGAAGTCGTTTGCTGAACCATATTTTATAGCCTTCCCTCTTTCACCTTGAACGGCTTTGCCGGCTACGCCTCCAGTAATAAACTTAAGGGGATTGCTCAAAGCAAAGTTGGCACGGATGCTATCCACATCTGAACCGTCGAATGCAGTGTAGAATTTCAAAGGACCACCCGGAGGGTTAGAATCCTTGGTATAATTTCCCAAAGCAGGACGCTCCATTTTTTGACAACCCACCAAAGCAGCCACTCCGAAGAGTGCTGCAGTGGCAGTGATTTTAATCTTATTCGTTAAGCTCATTGTTTAATTTTTTGTTAGGTGAATCAGCTATTACAGCTAATAATTCAATTACCCGTATCCCTTATTGCCATTCTGGGTTTTGAATCAACAAACCACCAGAGAAGTCAATAGCTGGTTGAGGAATTGGATAAAAACGATGCTTGTTCTGGTAGCCTTGTGCTCCCAATACACTCAATGCATCATTCCATCTTACCAGGTCATAAAACCTTTCGCCTTCCATTGCCAATTCATATCTTCTTTCGTTCTTGATAGCCGTTCTGAATTGTGCCTGATCAACAAATGCAACCGGAGCTAATCCAGCGCGTGTGCGAACCTGGTTCAAGTATGTAGCGGCCTTTGCAGAATTACCACTTTCATTAGCGGCTTCAGCAGCCATCAGTAATACGTCGGCATAACGGAGAACCCTTTGGTTAATCCATCCACCCTGACGAGTACCAGCTGTTACACCAGCAGCAGGATCTGGATATACTTTCTTATTCCAGAACTTACGAGGAATACCAGGAAATCTGGCAATACTTTACCATATACTCCATCACTTTGACCAGAGTAAAGGATAGTAGCATTCTTACGAACGTCACCAGCAGGGAAAGCATCTACAAGATTTTGAGTTGGTGCATTCCAACCCCATCCCAGATCCCATTCACCAGATCCACGAACACCTTGTGCAATTGCATACCAGGAATAATAGTTATCAGCGCCATTAGGACCAACATAAGCCTGGATTTCGAAAATAGACTCGCTGTTATTTTCACCTGCATCAGTAAAGATCTTAGTGAAATCAGCTGTCAATGAATAAAGATTAGATGATATCACCTGCTCGTTTAGTGTTAAAGCTGTAGCCCAATTCTTACGATACAACTGAGTTTTTGCATGAAGGGCTTTAGCAGCTCCGCTGGTTAAACGGCCGATATTTTTTGCAGCCCATGTTGCTGGCAAATTAGCTTCAGCTTCCTGAAGATCTGCATCAATCAATGCATAAAGCTCAGGTATGGTTGCTTTTGCTTTTTTACCATCAGAAGGATTATAAATACGGAAATCGATTTTTGGTACTTCACCAAAAGCGCGCACCAGATCGAAATAAGCAAATGCACGGAAGAATTTTGCTTCTGCAACGTTGATTTTTGAAGGAGCATCATTCAACTGAAGTGAGTCAGCGAATTGAATGGCAGTATTTGCCAATCCAATCAACACATAGTGCTGATCCCAATAAGTATTGCTGGACCAATGATCCTTTACATACTGGAATTCATCGTAGATAACGCCCCAGTCGGCACCATCTGAAGGAGAGCTTCCTTTTTCAGAGTCGTCTGAACGGAAGTTATTCATCGCCAGCCAGGGAATACCACCGAAACCTTGTCCGGCAACATCACCATTACGGATCGCTCCATATAAGCCATATATCTGACCTTCAAGACCACCTTGGTTAAGATCGTCTAATGTAGCTGTCAAAGGTTTACGTTCGAGAAATTTCGAACAACCAGCAACCACAGCCAGTAAAGGCAGGAGGAGAAGCATACTCCAAAGAATTCTTTTTCTGTTATTCATATGCGCAATTTTTGTGTGTTAAAAGGTTACGTTAATACCGCCGGTAAGCACCATAGGCAAAGGACCGTTACCATTATCAATACCGAAAGATGTTGCAGTACCACCAAACTCAGGAGTATAACCCGAGTTTCTTTTGAACGTCTTCAGGTTTTGAGCATTAGCAAATATTCTAAGTCCTTTGATATGTGTTCTTCTTAATACTGCCTGATCGAAATTGTAGCCGATCTGCAGGTTACGAATCCTGAAATAGCTTCCATCTTCAATACCATAAGTAGAAGGAAGACGGTTGATTACGTGGTTGTCACCAAGAATCGGATCCCAGTTTGAAGTTCCTTCACCATGCCAGCGATTCAATTTGAATTCAGCATAGTTGAATTTAGTGAATGGCAATTCAGAACTTCCCCAGAAACGATATACTTCATTTCCATAAACACCACCTACATCAATACCCAGATCAAATCCTTTGTATGTAAGGTTGATTGAACCACCATAACTGAAATCAGGAGTTGGGTTACCGATGATTGTCCTGTCTCTTGTATCGATAGTATCGTTCTTATCAATATCCCTGTATTTCAAATCACCAGGACCGTACTCATAACCGCTCACTTTTGGTGAACCGAGTTTGTCGGCATAGCTCTGATAGATTCCATCAACTATATAACCATAGAAGTAACCGATTGGGAAACCAGCTTCTGTTTGGTTTGGTCTTTCTTCACTTGCATACAATTTATCACCACCTAAAGAAATCACCTTATTCTTGAAAGTGGTAAAGTTTGCATTGATAGTGAGGGTAAGGTCTGGAGTCAGTTTCTGAACCCATCCTGCCGCTAATTCAATACCGTTATTCTTCACACTTCCTACGTTATCCAAACGACGCTGACCAGTACCGAAGTTTACGATGGTCATTACATCTTTTGTCAACTTAGAGTAGTAAGCAGCTTCAACATGTAAACGGTTGTTGAAAGCATACAATTCAAATCCAACTTCCTTACTGTCCACCACTTCCCATGTCAGGTTACGGTTTGGTTCGTAAGCCAGTGAATAAGCAGGAACGATATTAGATCCGAAAACTGCTGTATTACCTGTAAGCAAAGCAGGATAGAAAGGATAATCAAAACCATAAGTGTTCTGTACCCCCAGCAATCCCCATGATGCTTTGATCTTAAGGAAATCAATGAACTTCTGACTAGCCATAAAATCTTCACGGGTAACTTCCCAACCAGCGCCGATAGAATAATAATTCTTATAGCGGTTTGATGGAGAAATCTGAGAAGAACCATCGCGACGGAATGAACCGTTCAGCAGATATTTGTTCTTGTAGTTATATAATACGCGGAAAAGACCTGATGCAGTTGCTTTTTCCCACTGGTTAGAACTGGATCTTTGTGAAGATGGATCACCAAATCCATTACTGATGTACCAGAATCTTTTATCATTAGGAATTGAATCTCCTGTTGATTTCTGACTCACATTACCATAAATTCCTCTGAAATTATTATAGTATGTAGTGAAACCTGCAATCGCTGTCAATCCATGATCACCAAAAGTCTTCTTGAAGGTGAGGATATAATCTTGCTGGAACTTATTCCATTTTTGATTTGACTGATCAACAGCAGTTAACCTGTTGTTGGCATCCTTATATACTGTACCGTTTGGACCCACAGTTGGGTTGTAAGTATAGATGATAGGACTATATCTGTTATTATCCAGATTCGACATATCACCATAGAATGTAGTGCGAAGATTGAAGAAGCGGAGGAAGTTGATATCTGCATATACGCTACCCACCATCCTGTTTTCAATTCTTATTTCCTTATCCCATTTGTTTTCCAGATTCATCAATGGGTTACCGATTTGTGCGGCCTGGATAGCTAATTCAGTATAAACACCATTGGCTTCATTGAAAGGTTCAGTTATTGGCAATACCCTGCGGGCATCATACAATAAACCGTTGGCCTGGCTAAATGGAAGTTTCTGACGGATACCATTGAAATTGAAACCTAACTTGATGGCCTTACTAACTTTCAACTCATCGTTGATGGCAATAAGTATCTTGTCCAATTTCTCATGCTTAACCACACCTTCGTCTGTTGTGTAACCAACACCCATATAGAACTTATTACGTTCTGTACTTCCGGCTACACTAATATTGTTTGAATTGAAAAGACCGGTACGTGTCATTGCACTTACCCAGTCAGTATTTCCAGTCCATTTGGTATAGTCAAACAATTGGTTTGCTGGTACACCGATGTTTGCCTGCTCTTCATCAAATAATGTTTTGAATCCTGCAGCATCTACCATCTTAATCTTATCAACCAGTTTCTTTGAACCGAAAGATGAATTGAAATTCACAACAATCTGTCCAGCCTTGGCTTTCTTGGTTGTTATGGCAATTACACCAGATGCACCACGGATACCGAAGATGGCCAATGATGATGGATCTTTCAGCACTTCTATTGATTCGATATCGTTAGGGTTCAGGTAGTCGATATTGTCGTTGAATATTCCATCAACAACATACAATGGCTTAACGCCACCGATACTAACAGTACCACGAATACGAATATCTGGTTCAGCACCTGGGGTGCCTGAGTTTACTACAGAAAGACCTGCCACTTTACCTTGCAAAGAAGCAACGGGGTTTGTATTAGGACGATCGGCCACTTCCTTACCAAGGATCTTGGTAATAGAACCTGTTAAATCCCTTTTGCTGGCAGTACCATAACCGATAACCACAACTTCATCCAGTTTTTTCTGAGACTGAACCAGTTTGATGGCGAATACGGTTTGTTTGTTTACAGCCAGTTCCTGTGTTTCATAACCAACGGCACTGATTACCAGAGTAGCATTATCAGGAACCACCAATGAGAAGTTACCGTTATTATCGGTTACTGTACCTCTTGAGGTGCCTTTGATAGTTACAGAAACCCCGTTAAGAGCCTCTCCTGCGTCGCTGGTAATGCGGCCGGTAATTTTGTTGTCCTGAGGAACTTCTGCATTTTCTGAACGGATGGCAATCAGGTTGTTTTCCAATCTAATAAAAGAAAGAGTAGTTCCGGAAAACAAAGAGGCTAGCACCTCTGTAATTTCTGCCTGACTGAAATTGATGTTAACCTTCGTTTGGAGGTCTTTTAACCGGCTATTATAAAGGAACCGGAAATTCCCCTGCTTTTCGATGGTAGTCAATACTTTACTTATCTCTACATCCTGAACAGCAAGCGTTACTGTTTGTCCGTTTACATTGGCCAGGGACTGAAAGACACAGCAAACAGTCAGTAGCAACGTTAATTTCATAATCAAGAGCGGCTTTTTCAGGGCTTGCCGGGCCCTAGCAATCGATACACTTTTTTTCATATTTTTATCATTAAGGGTTTGAATACAGAAACCTCTGTCGAAGGATGGTCTCTATTGAATAACCTACCAAACGGGGAATGCGCCAACATTTCCCGTTTTTTAATGATATGTTATGAACTGTTGAGGGTGTTAGTCATAAACAATCGTTTTGTATTTAAGAGTTCTAATAGACTATAACTTTCTTGCCTTTTATCTCATACTTGAACCGGAATGAGTATTTCAAGGCTTCCATGGCAACGGGTAAGGTTTCGTTGATAAATGATCCTTGTAAACGCAGATCTTCAAGACTTGAATTCCTGAATTCGAAGGACACATCGTACCAGCGTTCCATTTTCTTGGCAACTTCAACAAAGGGCTCATCAATAAACGATAGTTTGTTATAAGCCCAGGCTGTTTCAACAGAAATGGAATCACCTTCCTTATAGGTCAGTTTTCTTATGGCAATGATGGGTTCTACCACTGGCTTGGGTCGTGGTAGCGTAGCATGGATAGGGCTGGCTTCTTCATTCAGCACCACTATTTTCTCATTGGGTTTGAGGATATACTTTTCATTGGGACGTTTACGAACTATCACTTCAACACTTCCTCTTACTAAACTTGTTTCGGTTGTCTTATCGCCCGGATAGCTTCTTACATTGAACTCTGTACCCAGTACTTTAACATCAATAGAAGTGGTATGGATAATGAATGGCATCTGTGGATTTTTTACCACATCAAAAAAGCCTTCACCAATAAGCTGAACCTCTCTTATGCTCTTTCCATAATCATTGGTGTAGTTCAATTTGCTGCCTGCATTCAGCCAAACTTGTGTTCCATCTGGTAATTGGATCCTGGTTTTAGAACCATATTTTGTAGATACTTCGCTATTCGGTTCTTTCTTAGTGGTCATTGCCATTTTTTCAGCTGCAGATCTGGAAGGACTCCAAACCCACCAACCCAGTAAGGCAATAATAAGGGTAGCGGCAGCAGCCCAGAAATAAAAGCGGCGGGGCGATTTACGGCTACCTTCTATTAATACAGTTTCAAAACTTGGAGGAAGCTCCTGATGGCTGATAATAAGTCCTTCTTCCTTCATTCTTGCTGAATGCCTCTGCCAAGCAACTGCAACTTCTTCATTTTCAGAAGGTTTCGCTTTATTTGGTTGCCAAAGATCAGTAAATGTATTAAGAGGAAAATGTAGATGTGGATCTGACTTTAAAGCCTGTTCCAGCTCAAGAAGCTCTCTTTCAGAGGCTTCTCCGGCAATTTTACGGGCAAGTAATTCCCAAAAGCGATCGTTTTGCATAAACAAACAGGCAGTCTTGAAACTAAAGGACCCGATTCCCCCAAAAATCTACTAAGTCCTTTTTAACTTTTTTTTAAATAAGTGTAATTAATTATTCCGGATGACCCTTTCCAGGTCGAGCTGAATAGCTTTACTGATCTTTTTTAGCGCTATAGCTAATTGACTATCAATAGTTTTTACAGAAACATTCAGAATTTCAGCTACTTCCTTATACCGAAGCTGGTCTTCTTTAATAAGTTTGAAAATTATTTTGCAGCGGGGGGGTAGGTCGTTGATAGCTTCTTCAATTTTTTTCATCATTTCTGCCGTCAGAATAAGTTCCTCCGGTGTCCAATGGAAACTTTCCAGTTCAATATCCAGTTCATCCAGGCTTATAGCCACCTGCCTTTTTTGCTTTAAAAGATACTTTAAGGCGGTATTCTTGATACTTACGTATAAGTACACTTTTAGATTGCCGATCGACTCCAGATCAGCCCTTTTCTCCCAGATTTTCAGGAAAACATCTGAAACTATCTCTTCAGCCAGTTCCTGCGACTTTATAAATGAAAAGGCAAATTGCTGTAGGGGCTTATAGTAAACCAGAAATAATTCCTTGTAGGCCGATTCGTCGTCATAAACGGCCAGCCTGCGTTGAAGTTCCCTTATTTCTGAAGGAGATAACATAATAATAGCAATCGATGATAAGACCTTAAATAGCCTTTCTTAGCTGCCCACAAATTAATGTATTTTGTAATAAAGAATTTATTGGTGTCGCTTGCTGTTTTTTTCTACTTTTGCAGGCCTCGGAGGCCAGAGGCCAAAAGCTAAAGGCCAGATGCTAAATGCTCCGAAGGACCCTTAGCTCAGACGGTTAGAGCATCTGACTCATAATCAGAGGGTCGTTGGTTCGATCCCAACAGGGTCCACTAATAATAACCGGGAAGACGGGAAGTTGTATTTTGAATGGGTTATTCGATTTTTCAGGCACAAAGGGAAACGGGTCACATAGCCGAAACCGATATGGCTCCAGAACTATGTGAATCTTTGACCTCTGTGCCTGTTTTGTTTTTTGGAAACATAATTGTGTATGGAAATTGACAAGTAAAATAGCCTTACTTCTTTCCAACCCGGTTATACTCCAAAAACAAACTTAACCTTTCATTAACCCGGTTAGAAGATACTTTTGACACTCATTACGAAATTATGAAGAACGTAGTTTTCTTAGTACTGGCACTCGCTATGTTTAAGGCAAATGCCCAGGATAGTACTTTAACAGCACCGAAACCCAAAAAGGACTGGAGTAAGGTAAATATTGCCAACAGGCCAAAAGACCATTTCCTGATTCAATTGGGATATAATCATTGGACGCAGGTTCCTGATTCCATCAACACAAAAGGCATTCCACGTACTTTCAATTTCTATTTCCTGCTCGATTTCCCTTTTAAAACGGATCCGCGCATCAGTGTAGCACTTGGAGCAGGTATAGCCAGTGACAATGTATATTTCAGTAAAACATATATAGACATTACTGGTAAGGATAAAGACGAGCTGACCTTCCAGGATAAATCGGATACCAGCCATTTCAAGAAGTACAAGCTTACAACAGCATATCTTGAAGCTCCACTTGAACTTCGTTTTACTAAAAAACCCGGAAACCCCAAATAAGAGTTTTAAAGCTGCCCTTGGTGTTAAAGTGGGAACCCTGTTAAGTGCTGGCACAAAAGGTAAAACCTTCCAAAGCTCAACAGGCACTACATTAAACGCATACACTGGTAAAGAAAAAGCTAAGCGTTACTTTAACTCCAGCCGAATCAGTGCCATGGGCCGAATCGGATACGGTATTTTCAGCATTTACGCCAGCTACCAGTTAAATGCCTTCATAAAAGACGGATTTGGTCCAGATATCCGCCCTTTACAGGTTGGTATAACTATCAGCGGTCTGTAATTACAGGATAAGATATTGGAGAGCGAATACCGAAAGGTGTTCGCTTTTTCATTTTAAAACCGCTACCAATTTCAATTAAATTATTTTTGCAGTATAAATAAGGTGTTTTGATAGATAAAAAGAATAAGATACAAAAAGAGGAAAGGGCTGTACTTGTTGGATTAATCCATAAAGAACAGACTGAAGAACAGGTAAAAGAGTACCTGGAGGAATTGGCATTTCTTGCTGAAACCGCTGGTGCCACTGCTGTTAAGCGTTTCACCCAACGATTACCACATCCCGATAGCCGCACATTTGTTGGTAAAGGAAAACTGGAAGAGATCAAGAAATATATTGAGGGACGCAATATACATGTGGTGATATTTGATGATGAATTAAGCGGTGCACAGATTCAGAATATTGAGAAAGCTATTGATGCAAAAACAATTGACAGAAGCGATCTGATCCTGGATATTTTCGCCAACAGGGCAAAAACTGCTCAGGCAAGAACACAGGTAGAGCTGGCACAATACCAATATCTTTTACCAAGATTAAAAGGTATGTGGGGTCACCTGGAAAGGTTAGGAGGTGGTATTGGTACAAGAGGTCCTGGTGAAACAGAAATTGAAACTGACCGTCGTATCGTAAAAGATAAAATCTCCTTATTAAGGAAACGTCTTTCTGTAATTGACAAACAGGCTTCAATACAGCGTAAAGACCGAGGCGAATTTATCAGGGTGGCACTGGTTGGATATACCAACGTAGGCAAATCGACCCTGATGACTTTATTAAGCAAGAGTGAAGTATTTGCCGAGAATAAATTATTCGCAACGCTTGATACTACCACAAGAAAAGTTGTGTTTGAAAATACTCCTTTCCTGTTAAGTGATACGGTTGGGTTTATCCGAAAACTGCCACATCATCTTGTTGAAAGTTTTAAAAGTACATTGGATGAAGTAAGGGAAGCAGATATATTGCTCCATGTAGTGGATACATCGCATGCCCAATACGAAGAGCAGATAGGTGTAGTAAATACCACTTTACAGGAAATAAAAGCATTCGATAAACCGATAATAACCATCTTCAACAAGATGGATCTATATGAGAAAAGCACTTTTGATCCCTGGTTGGAGGAAGAAGTAAAAGTTGATATCATAAAAGAGTTAAAGGAAAGATGGGAAAATGAATTGCAGGGCAATTGCGTCTTCGTATCTGCCACTGAAAAAAGAAACATTGAAGAATTACGCAGCACCATACTGAATAAGGTCAGGGAGATTTACAAAGTGAGGTATCCATATAAAAGCGAGTTTCTTTACTGATGAGTGAAAAAGGATATACATGGCATAAGATTGCTACAGCGGAATCCGAACTTGAATTCGGAGAAAATAAGATTGCCTTGGTTGAATGCAATGGTAAAAAACTATGTATCGGCCAGTTCGAAGATGGCTTATTCGCATTTGCAAATAAATGTCCCCATGCCGGAGGACTGCTTTCAAGTGGTCATATAGACGTACTGGGAAATGTAGTTTGTCCCCTTCACCGGTATAAGTTCAGTATCAAAAATGGTCGTAACACCAGTGGCGAGGGGTATTTCCTTAAACATTGGCCGGTAGAGATACGAGAAGATGGCGTTTACCTTGCGCAAGATAAAGGTGGCCTGTTCAGTTGGATGTAATTCCCTTTCTACAGTTCCAACAAATTACCCTTACCACATAAAAAAAGAGGAAGGCTCAGCGTTTTCCTGATGACAATCATTTACAATCAGGAGCCTGCTCGTGGTTTTAATGTGAGGAATGATGGAAATTAGAAGGAAGAAAACTGAAGCTATATGTGGTGGCAATATTTACTGGTATTTTTAGGAGCGATTGCGGTGGATATCACCCCTCTCCCCTTGCCACCTGCCTTCACAGTAATGATACTTTTCCAGATCATGTTTGGCTTACCTGTTTGGCCGGTAATATTCATTGGAGTTATTGGTTCTATAATAGGAAGATATATACTTACTCTTTATATACCACAAGTCTCTAATAGGTTATTCATCCAATCAAAAAATGATGATATCCGGTTTTTAGGTAACCAGTTAAAGGATAATGGTTGGAAAAGCCAGTTCTTCATTTTGTTATATACATTGATGCCACTACCTTCCACACCATTATTTGTAGCTGGCGGAATTGCCCGAATGAAGCCAATCTATCTGATACCTGCTTTTTTCACCGGGAAATTCATAAGCGACAGTGCGGCAGTGCTGCTTGGTAAATATGCCACCGAGAATACCGAAAGCTTACTTAGGGGAATACTCACATTTAAATCTTTTGCAGGGTTGTTGGTAGGGCTTTTATTACTATTTGCATTACTATTCATAGACTGGCGATCATTGATCATAGAAAAGAAGTTCAGGTTGAAATTTCATATATGGAAGTAGCAATTGCTGTTAATTGCTTTTGCTCAAAAACCATAAATTCGTGCAAACAGATTAATCCATTCAAATAGGTGTAAAGTGAAAAAACGACAAGAATATATTTCATGGGATGAGTACTTTATGGGCGTAGCATTATTATCAGCAAAAAGAAGCAAAGACCCCAGTACACAGGTGGGAGCATGCATTGTGAATGATAAGAACAAGATTGTAGGGGCAGGGTATAATGGATTACCGATAGGTTGCAGTGATGATGAGTTTCCGTGGAGCAAGCAGGGTGATTTTCTTGATACAAAATATCCGTTTGTATGTCATGCAGAATTAAATGCCATTCTTAATAATATCGGTATGGATTTAAAGGGTTGCAAGATATATACGGCTTTGTTTCCATGCAATGAGTGTACAAAAGCGATTATCCAATCCGGCATAACCGAGGTGGTGTTTCTTTCAGATAAATATCAGTCAACCGATTCGGCCAAGGCGTCGCGGTTAATGTTAGATATGGCTGGGGTGAGGTACAGGAAGGTGGAGGCGGGGATAGATAATTTGGTGTTGTCGTTTAATGAGAGGGATGTGTGAGGGGTATAAAGGGGAGGTTGACTTCTCCCGGGTTGACTTCCTCCAGGTTGACATCCTCCAGGTTGACATCTCGGCAGATGTCAACCTCGGAGAAAAAGAACAAAAAAAAATGAGGAAATCCTCATTTTAAAACTTTACTTCCCACAAATGCTACAACCAATTACTCTATCTTATATTTAAAATTGAGGTAATGAGATCCTTGCTCCTTGTGTTCCCTTATAAAATTCTCCAAGCCCCCAAACCACTCTAATACAGTCTCTTTTTTTACTAAACCAGGACAATCGCAAATAAATTCATAATAAGAGCTATATGGATAGTCCTCTAATTTGTTGGTGATATCATGGTGAACATGATTCCAATGAATATAATAAATCATCTGCTTAGCATACTCCATTCCCTCCACCTCAATTCTTCTAAATGGCCGGCTGAACAAGCCTCCATGTCTTTCATATTTTTCATTCATGTAAAGAGTATGAGAAATAAATAGAAATCTAAACTGCTCCCGCAAAAATGCATGTTGTGATTTAAACTTTTTAATATACACCTCTTCCGGAAGTTCTTTGAAATAAAAGAAGAAATGAAAGTGATTTGGCAGCAAACTAAAAGAGTGCATTTCTACATATGGCAATATGTATTTAACCGTTTTCTCAAGGAATCTGTTGTAATCATCATCATCCTTAAAAAGTAATAAGCCTTTGTGTGCTCTGTTAAATACATGATACTTCTTGCCACATTCGAATTTTGCCAGGTACTTTGAATTTATTGGCATTGCTTTGAATTTTAATAAATAAAAATTCAAAACTATTATGAAGTTGCGATAGTGAAAGTAGGTTTAGTAGTAGGGTACTACTTTATTTTATTTTTATTGGCAGAAGAAATTTTACATGATGATAACAACAGAATTTTTAAGAAAATCATCTTATTTATTTAGTGTTTTTCACTGAGGTTGACATCTCGGGAGATGTCAACCTGGCGGAAGTCAACCCGGGAGAAGTCATCTCGATTTCCGCAAACCCATCTCCCTGAATGGCACTGGCTGAAAACCTTTAATCTGCTTATAAACTATCGAACTTTCCTTCAAAGTAAAATCACCTCCCTTCATGTTTACAAAACCAGGATCATCTTTACTCACATAATTATTGGTTGAATTCACTGTAGCATATTCACCCCCTTTTAAACTTACAGGTTCTGCCGGACCACCAATTATCACATTACCACTCAATTCATTCCCCCTCGACCTCATACCCTGCCATTCTTTACCTGTTATAATCGGATCAAGATAAGTAAGCAGTTCTGGATACCTGATTGAATATGGCGGCTTATCAAAATGAACATTCTCCGTTAATCTCTTTCTTAATAGACCCTTTTCGCCAAACATATTTACTGCTTGCCCCGCTGCCCAAGTATAGTAGTGTGCAGAAATCTCAGCAGTAGCAGATATGGGATCTACTACAATGTTATTTTTCATCACCAGATCCCATCCGGTATTAGAAAATAATACTCCGTGATTTGTACTCATCTTATAAAACACATTACCATACACAGTTACTCCCGTTGAAGAATCATCACAATAAATACCCATGTTCATTCTGTTTGGATTTCCACAGTGGTGAAAATAATTATACCTCACCAAATTGCCCCTGTCGCTTGGATCCCGGCCTATATACCATGGAGATGTATCATCCGAATTCAATGTTACATGATGAATCTCATTGTACTCAAACAAATGATCATTACCATGTACATAAATTCCCTGCCAGTCAGAATTATAAATCTCACAATGAATAACACTATTACCGCAGCCATCTATATTTATACCTGCCCAGGTAAACTTATTCCTTCGGTTAAAATCATGAACCTTGCAATTATCCACTACATTATTACCTTTTATCAATTCAGATTTACTTCCGCCACTCAGGGTTATACCACCACTTCCGGTATTATATACTTCACATCCAATAATTACATTATCATGTCCAGCTTTTCTGTCCCATGCCGTATAGCGGTAAATATGATTTTGCAAGCTTCCAATATATTCAGACACAGGTTTACCATCATAATCATCAATCGACAAACTATCTGAAAAAGATTCCGCTCCCTGCCCCATGAATATTCCGGATGTACCCATATTTCTGACAATACAATTCCTGATATAGCAATTGTTTGTGTTTTCCATATAAATTCCTATGCCCCTTCCCGATTCAACTTGCAGTCCCTTTATTGTGCAATGGCTCGTATTCTTTAGAGATATGATAGGTTTTTCAAGAAGTGAAACTGAAAACACAGCTTTACTATAGTCCGAAGGTGGCCAGAAATAAAGAATTCCTTCAGAACGATCCAAATACCATTCACCGGGACTATCCAATTCTTCTAAAATATTCAAAGCAATATATTGCTGAAAATCACGACCCGATGCAACTCCGTATAAATGCGGAGATGCAAGTGTTATCAATTTTTCAACTGTGTCGATACCTGACACTTTAATGCAATCATCTGCAAATCCATAGTTGAAAGTACCCTGAAGCCATAAATCATTTTGGTTAACCCAACGATTGAATCGGGAATCGGTGTAATGGAACTTAGCCCCTCTCCCGGTTTTATCTCCATTTCTCGGAATAGACCCTTTGTCAACAACTTTCCCAACCTTTAAATAACCACTATTCGGATATTTTGCAACTTGCATGGGAACGTTGTTGAAGAATAATTCCAGCGGTGCAGGAATTACGGGTAATGCATGCCCATATTGCTTATAAGTACCGAAATCGTTGATTCCATACTTCTTTCAAGTCAATCGATACTACATTTTTTCTAGCAGTTGGTGTTAGTCGTACAATTATTTCCTTTGGGAGTGATTTTTTGAAACATCTTACCTGATAAAAGTTCTTCCACCCGTCAGAGAAACCCTTTCACCCTGAACCGCTTGCCAAACAATTGGGTTTGCTTTTGTACCAGCATCGGCTTCAGTTAATGAAAATGTATTTTTGAGATCATATATTCCACCATGAATCCAAACATTTATGGCTCCCGGTTTCAGGCCATGACTGGCTTTATACTCATTCACTTTCTTTTTGCAGCCTCGAATGTAGCGAGTGGAAGTGCGCTTGTTCCTGAGTTATTATCATTACCATACTTTGATATATAAAAGTTCTGGGAGTATGAACTAATAGAAATCAGATGTATAAAATATGAACAAGAGAAAAAAAGAACATGTAATCCGTTTCATGTTATAATGTAGCCCTTCGAGCTTTTATATGCTGTAATAACTTATCCAAAATACCAATACTATAATCTAAATTATGGATAATCTGTCTGTTAAAAAAGATAAGCAAATAAACTTTACAAAGTAAGAGTCAGGGCAATCTGAAACTTATCAGGAATTATTCTTAATGCTGGAAGCAGGGAATTCTATTACTATCAGGGTGCCCTTTCCGAGTTGGGAAAAGATATCGAAATTTGCGCCAATACCCATTGCACGACTCTTCATTGATTGCAATCCTATACCTTTTTCAGGGCGTAATGTATCGTCAATATTGAAACCAATTCCATTATCATCGATGGTATATACAATCTGGCCATTCTCTTTGGTCAGGCTTATTTGTACTTTTGTAGCCTTAGAGTGCTTGATGATATTATTTATCGCTTCCTGAGTAATTCGATATAGATTAAGGGCAATAGCATCATCCTTTATCATAATATCGTGATGATAGAATTTAAACTCTATCTTCTTGTCTATATTAGAGATCATATTCTCTAAAGCTACAATAAAGCCAAAATCATTTACATGTTTAGGAAGTAGTGAACGGGCAATGGTTCTGCTTTCCTGTATGGCATAATCCATAATTTCAAGGCCTGTCAAATACCTTTCCTGCAACTTTGGACTGATGATACTGATTTCCTTCTTTACAATTTCAAGATTCATTTTACAAGCTACAAGTGTTTGTTGAAGCCCATCATGAATTTCATGTGATATCCTTGTTCTTTCAGCGTCAGTAGCCTTGAATATACCTGAGAGCTTTTCTTCTTCCTGATTAATCTTTTCTGTCAAATCGAATAACACCCCATCTATCTTCTTATTCTCGATAGATCCTTCGAATGAATCAAATTCTCCGATTTAATAAACCCATCTGAATTTACCATCCTTAGTAAGCAAGCGATAAATAAAATTGTACTTCTCTTTATTGCCAAATGCTTTTTCCATGGAGTTTCTCAACTTCCTGTTATCGTCCGGATGAATAAGCTGATTGAAAGTCACCAATTTTCCCCTGTTGATTTCATTGGGTTTATACCCTGTTATTTCAGAAATATAATCGCTGATAAACAGCATATGGCAATCCTCATCCTTAATGCAGCTAAATACCACTCCAGGTATATTCTGTATAATCAGATTCAACTGCCTGTTTTTCTCAACCAGTTGTATCTCGAATTTTTTCTTTTCAGTGATATCGGTAAAGGTCGTGAATACACGATATGGTTTAGTTTCATTATTTCTAAACTCAGGCTCTGCGTTTACAAATAGCCAAGTATAATCTTGCTTAGACTGAATAAAAACTCCCATTAAGCAATCTTTAACAGGATTGGCTGTTCTCAATGCAACCATTGCAGGATGTTCAATTCCGGGAAAATCAGATCCGTCTTCCTTTATACAATGCCATTCAGGATCAACAGAACTTCGGCCAATCATTTGGTTCATTGTTAAACCAAGTAACCGCTGAGCCGCAGGATTAGCTTTCATTATCACTCCGTTTGCATCTTGATATACCACCCCTTGGGCCATGTTCTCAAACAACATTCTATAATCTTTTTCGCTGGCCGCCAAAGCTTCTTCAGATAGTTTCCGAGTTGTAATATCAGTATCGCTGCCCCGATAGCCTCTCAAGGAGCCATCAGAATTAAATACAGGAATTCCATTTGTTGAAACCCATATCAATCTCCCGGTTTTAGCCACAATCAGATTAACCAGATCATTAAAATCATGTTGGGCTTCAAATACTGCGAACGCAGCTTTTTTGAATTCTTCACGTCCTTCTTCCGGATGTAAATCATAAAAATGGAGTTTGCCAACCACTTCATCCACATTGTAACCAAGAACATCAACAACAACATCACTCATATAAGTATATAAACCATCTTTGTCTACTTCCCATGTTATTGTACGACTATGCGTTGCCAGTTGATTAAACCTTTCTTCCTGTTCAATCAGCTTTTCTTGAGCCTTCTTATAATCTGTAACATGGACGAAGGTGATTATATTATACTGGCCGGCGAAGACAAATGTAATTTCGAAATATCTATACTTTCCATCTTTGCAATAAACCATAACTTCCTGAGGAGGCATGGCTTTTTTTGTCATCATCGATTCCACTACAGCCTCGTTCCAGGCTTTCATTAATTGATTTCTGTAATCCACGTCGGGGTATGCCATGGACCACCATTGATCAATATTGCTTAAATCAAGAGTACTATATCCTGTTAATTCCGTCAGTTTTTTATTAATCAGCAAAATCTGACCTTTGTCATCTGTTGCTACTACACCAACGGGAGAGTTTTCAAATAGCAAACGGTATTTATTCTCACTTGCTTCTGCTTTAGCCTTTTCTTCCAGTATCCTGTTTTCACTGGCAATAGCTTCTGTAAGGTCGCTGAAAACGCCACACAAGCACATAACACCATCCAATTCTAACCGAACCGCATAAATGTCAGCAATAAAAACAGAGCCATCCTTACGTAATACTGGCAGATGAGAAGCTTTGGAATGCTCCATTGTTACCATCCGCATAAACTCCCTAAAAACTATTGGAAGATCTTCTTTCGGATGAATATCATCAACCTTCATTCTTTCCAATTCCTCCTTACTGTAACCAAGCATACTGCAAATGGTACGATTTGCAAATACAAATTTCTTTGTTTGTTCATCTGCTACAATTACACCATCAGGAAGTTCATCAAGCATTGTTCTTACACGAACCTCAGATTTTCTTAGAATTGCTTCAGCTCTGTCTGCTGCTGATATTTCGTGTATGAAAACAGAAATGCCATATCTGGAAGGATAGATGCGGTAAGAAAACCAACTATTTTTTGTAATGGAAAAAGCATCAACGATTTCAACCTTTTGATGTTCAATGGCATGTAAGAAAGCTTTTGAAACTGAACTATCTCTTGACCCGTCAATAACATCAAAATAATTTTTACCTATCAGGCGCTCAAGAGAACTTTCAAAAAAGAAAGCTCCTGCTTCGTTAACACCAACAAAATTCATTGAAGTATCGAACGCTACACAGGCGTCANNTGATGTAATAATAAGGAGAAAGTACACTTTACATAATAGGAACCTGCTTTCAAATCTATCTGAACACTCCGTAACGCATTATGACAATTCTCTATATTAAAATTGATACTACTCATGCCTTAAGACACAAGCTAAATGAAAATGTTTTTTTGACGAAAATAATTCGAACGCCAATTTAGCCCTCTCAAAATACAAAAAATGAATCAACTAATTTATTTTCAATTATTTACACATAAATATTTAAACTCCCCAATAGAGTTTTTCTAAGTGTAAATACTGATATACCTAAAGTAGGTATTTGAAACTTTGGACACAAATTAAGCGGTGAATTTGTTGCATAAAGAAGTTGTATAATCTAACTGAATAGATCAATCCTGTTGTCTCTTTTATTTCTTCTTTTTCTTCGGGATAGAATAATCGATATTGACTCCAATGATATTAAAGTATCGATTATAACTCGATTTAGCGAAATCGGGTCTATATATATAATACAAGTCCAGCTTAGTATGAGGCAATATCCTCACTTTCACACCAGCAGTATTCCTCCAATTGTCAACAAAATAATTACCACTGAATTTCATTACAGGTTCAGTAGAAACATAAACTTCCCATACTTTATTAATCTCGTATTTTAATCCTAAACGAGCTCTCCAGAAAGCATCTGTGTCATTTGTTTTACTGGGATCAACAAAATCCTGTAATTGGTTTTGGACCAATAAGCGAAAACCCAATTCTAGTTTTTCCAGTTTTTTACTGGCCTCTGCACCAAATGAAAACCTGTGATAAACTCCTTTCTTTACCAAAGCCAACCTGTACTCCCCAGCAAGTTCAATTATCTTTCCAAGCTTCTTACGTCCTGTTAAACTAATATATGAACCATTATAGAGCGATAGATTATTTATCCATCTTGTTTGATAGTCCACATCCAAAGACCATTTCTTTGGCAAATTGAATTTCACCCCAACGCCGTACCAACCTTGAACATCTACAGGGTCGGAAGAGCTTGTTTGTGCAGTGACCATACAAGAAAACAAGCAAAGAAATATGGAAAGAAATATAAATCGCATGCTCCTATTTTTCGGTATAAATAATAGTAATCTTACCTGCATCTTTAAGAAAATCGATTTCATCAACTGTAAAACGCTTTATATTCAAACCAGTTCTGTTAATAAGATCTTGTTGTAATTCGCTTTTCCTGCTTTCATGCAGCAACGAAATATTATCGTAATAAATAGACTTTGTAAACTCCTTTTTCATCAGCCAATTTCCTTCTAATACAAAAGTGAGCAACAAAATTAGAGAGCAAATAAAAACCACCTGTGCAACAGTTCCCTGACTCACTGCCGTCAATAAGCCAATGGCGATACTTAAGAACAAATAAGTCATATCCTTTGCAGATATTCCTTCGGTTCTGTATCGGAGCATTGAAAATACAGCGAATAATCCAAAAGCGGCTCCAGTACTCATCTCAACCTTATTCAATAAATAAGTAACAAAAAAGATGATACTATTAAATGCAAAAAAAGTAAGAAAAAGATCTGTCCTCTTATAATGTGTAAAATAAATAAGACGAACCAGTGCCGTTACTGCTAACAGATTTATCCCATAATGGATAATCAATGTCACAAACAAAGGGTTATTGATGAAGAAATCCGGAGAATCCATAGTTATTCAAATTTACAAGTCTTGTATATATTCTTTTAAACCTATTATGTTTTATACACTGGTCTAGTGAAATCATGCCCAGGCAATATTTACTCAATGACCCCTTTCGAATACCTTGATTTTTCATAAAATGAAAAAGCTGGCCCTCATGTATGTTTGGTACTTTTATCTCAACCATCACAATATTTGGATAAGAAACAATTTGGTCACCTCTTAAATAAGTAAGATCAATATCCAGAGTTACTTTTTCAATCCTTGTTTTATGAAAAAGGGTGATTCGTTTATACCTCGTCACTAAGGTACTGGAAAGTTGGTTTTTCGAAAACCCTGAATGCTCCTTAATGAATTCACTCAAATCCATAACCCCATCAACAACAATACGGTGTTTTACAGTTGTACCCTTATTGGTACGACACTTAATCTCAAGATATCTCTCACCGCTGTTCAAGTATGTCCTTTCCCGTAACTTTTTCCTTGTGGCCCTTCCACTTTGGTGTTGGTGATAGAAATTAAACTCGGGTGTATCAAAATATGTAGTTTGATAGTCAAATATTTTTGAACCATCGATAGTAAGAATATCATAATAGTCCATGCAATACTCTAATAATTCACCAATCATTGACCTCGGTATAGCATATTTCCGGTCAAGACGCTTTTGGAACAAACCGCTTGTTTCAAGCTTGTCCAGTGAAATCGTATTGAAAGTAGATAGATTTATATCCAGCATGAATATCAATTAAGGAACATAGGTCAAGATAAGACTTCGCCTGTTACTTACATGAGTTTTCAGGTTTTGTTTTTCATTGGTAAACGAAGTACTACTTGTAAGATAAGTATATCCGGTTTGTTCACCGTTTGCACCAATAGCATAAGGACTGATCAAGTTATAATATTTATCAATCAGAAAATCCATTTCAGACTGAATAAATACAGTATTCCTGAAGGTCTTGAGATGGTCCTTATATTTCTGAAAATACACCGGATCATCGGCAATATATCTGATCAGCGGCCATGAACTACTTACCTCATTCATGGAAAGGGATAATCCACTCATACCTCCTGGTCCGCCCCCGCCCACAGTACCGGTAATGCCCGGGCTTTTGCTAAGCGCTTCGTTATTATCCCATGGAATCCAAAGTAGTTTTTGAGTACTATGGTGATAAAGATAATAGTTATGGGCCATGGCTCCATAGGTATCCCAATTTACGATGGCAGTATTGACAGCAAGCCAATGGGTAAAATGGTCAATATTGAAGTTGCTTTCAAGATTGGTACGCCATTGGGCTGCATTACTCGTTCTTAAGGAGCTATTAAGATTTGAAATGAATTGTTGCACATCAGTATAATCAGCTGCCGTTTCATTATTCTTCTTTTCAAATTGAGAAGCCACAAAACTGGTCAGGGTACTTTCTGGCTTATATATATAACCACTTTCTTCTCCTAGCTGGTTCTTAATCATATTGTCATCAGGAACTTCCACATTACAATACACTCCCCAGTATTTCAATCCTGCACCAATATCCACATATATTCTGTAAAATGCTGTTTGGGGAGCTGGGATTCCACTCATCCTGAAAATATCAGCTGTTAATTTTTCCCGTATTAATGATTGGTCTTTATACCCTGGTGAGAAAGTCAATTCTTCAAATCCATAAAAATGTTGGTTAGTAACTCCGGTATACGTGTCTTCAAATTCATCAAAATTCAGTCTGAATGGAAGCTTGTAATTCCCACTGGTCCATGCTGAACGTAAAGTGGAATTCCCTTTCAATCTAAATCCAACATTTTTCCATGTCTTATTATTAAACTTCAAGGTTACGTCTACATAGCTGGGTTCGGTAGTGGTAGAACCAGGTCCTGGAGGAGGACCGCCAACATTTGATCCGAAATCAGCTCCATAGATACTGGTCATATTACTACGAATAGAAGCCCACTTTGTAGCTCCAATGGTGATTTCAATAGTATTAACGGCGTCCTGAGGAAAAACAGTAGTATAGTCTGGTGTTACATTACCATGCGTGGCATCTGTCCAATCCGGGTTATAGACTACCGGGTCAATTACATCCTGCGTAACTGAAGGATTTTTTCTGCAGGAAGTAAATAACAGAAGGAAGGATACAGTTGAAAAAAAGATTCTCTTCATTATTAGAAGTATTGATAAGTAAATTTGAGATGACATCTGAAGAAGTAGTGATATCTTCTTAATGCAGATGTCATCTCAGTATATCTGTTTTATTGTCTTGGAGGAGGTGGAGGGCCCTCTTTTCCTCCTTCACCTGGAGGTGGGGGCTGCATTCTTTTGGCAGCGGTCTTATATTTTTCATATTGTTCGGCCGACAAAACTTTACGTATAGCTTCATCTCTTTCTTTTTCCAGCTTATCAAAAGCCGCTTTCACTTTTGGATCAACAGGTGGTGGTGGAGGAGGTGGATTATCTTTCCTTAACTGATCGGCTGCAACAAAGAATTTTTTAAAGGCCTCTTCCACTGATTGTAATTGAGAAGAACTTAATTGAACTTCCTTTTGCATCATCTGTTTTGTCCTTTCCATCTTTTCTTCTAAAGTAGGAGGCTTATGTCCCTTAGGTGGCTCTTGGGCATTGGCCGAGAGCACCATTATCATTATTCCAAAAATTGCTATCTGTTTTTTCATGTTTTATTTTTTTTCAGCTAATAATTTGAAGTATTTCAGAATACATAAAGCTCCGGAACAATAGTATCTTTTAATCACTTCAATTATTAGAGCTAGCTGGCTTCAATTTCCTTCGGTAAAAAATTGAGATAATTGTTAAAGAATAGTTACGCCGATATATACTCGAATCACTCTCCTTCAGGGCCAGCAGGACCGCCGGGTGGTGGACCAGGCGGTCTGTTTCCATCGGGTGCCATTGGTGGCTTTGGATTACCCATCATTGAAGCGATTTCATGCAGAATTGCATCAAATTTCTTTTGTTGTTCCGGAGTACAAATCGTTCTCACCTTTTCAAAATGATGAAGAGTAAGAAGTTCCAGTTCCATGGAATATGAGGTAACTTCTTTTGCCAGCTGTTGCTTCGAACTATCTGATGTATTTGGTTCCTTGATTAAATCAAACATCCTTTCTTTTGTGCTCCTTATTTTTGAACGTAATTCATTTGCACCTTCTCTGTGCTCAATAATCAATTTCTGGTATTGCTGCTGCTGCTGCTCATTCAATTGCAGTTCTTTTATGAGAAAATTACTGGCTCCGCCGCCGGGTGGACGTGCAGAAGGTCTTCCCATCCATAAAAAACTAAGGGTGGCAGCGTTGGCAACCAGTAAAATGATAACCAACCACAGTAAAAGCTTATTTGTTGTTACCTTGTTCATTATAATTGTTATTGAATAGACGTATTGATTGTTTGGTCGTAAGATGTTGCAAAACTTTGAATGGAGCTTGTTTCATTTTGTACATCTGTAGAATTATGTTGCTTTATAAGTGTAAAGCAATTCACTGCTAATAAAATGAAAAGAGTTGCCACTAACCATACGGGCTTTATTGGAAAACTCCATTCAGAACCTCCCGATTCTTTCTCCAATCTGGCTTTTAACCGGGTATAAAAGAAATCGTCTGTACCCACTTCCACCATCTCATTTAAAATGGGAAGATGCTCGTCCAATGGTAGTGAAGATTTTCGTTTCATATATATTACTTTATGAATTATAATAATGATCCAGTTCTTTCTTTAGGTTTTCTCTTGCTCTGCTAATCAAAGATTCAACCGCCTTCACTCCCAACTGCATGATATCGCATACTTCTTCATATTTCATACCCTGAACCTTTAATAAGGTAAAAGCTATCTTTTGGCGTTCAGGTAAAGTATCGATTGCTTTGAATAAGATACTTGCCTTCTCTTTATTCTCTGCTGAGATACCCGGGTTCATATATGCAGTATCCACAGTTTTCTTTTCCTCAGGCATCCACCATGGAATAATAGAATGCAATCTTTGGCGAGTCTTCTTTTTTCTGCATTTTTCCAAAGCTTTTCTTATAGCTATTCTATAGATCCAGGTCGACAAAGCTGCCTGTCCTTTGAAATCATGGATTGAATGGTATACCTGAATAAATGTATCCTGGGTTGTATCCTCTGCTTCATAAGTATCCTGCAGAATGTTAAGCACACTATAATGTATGCGGTTGCGGTAATTGTCTACCAACCACTTGAAAGCAGCTTCATCACCCTGCTTCAATTGCTCTATCAGTGCCAGTTCATTCAATCTGTAAAAAGTATAGATGTCTGCCAAAGGATTTTCCTTCGCTACATCAAAGTTTTTTAATAAAATAGATAATTACCTGAAAAAGAAGCTGTTTTAGGTAAAATACGATTATTCATCCTCCATTCCACCAAAAAACCTGAATGAATAATTTTCTGGTGCCAAGCGAAGGAATCTTGAAACTAGTGCATCTAAAGATGGAATTCGAACATTCGACAAACAAACGCTAAAAACCATACTCATGCAAATGATCTATTCCGTTGTATTTTGGGCCATTCTATTTAGTAGCTGTTCTAAAAATACTGATACTACCTCAACTGGAACCAATAACACTACTGTTCCTGATGTTTATAAGAAAGTGTATGGCGCCTCCAGTATCACGTCTGATGGCACCTATATTACTATAAAATCAAAAGGAGTGCCTGATCATAAAAGTATCTATTATCCAACCAGCAGTAGCTTATATGAAGACTTTTCGGGTACTACATTTAAAGGGAATACATTTTCAAAAAACCCAAATTCAATCAGTGAAAAAAATTACAGTTTCAAAATTCCGTTGAATCCTAAGGAAGCTACAAGCCACCAGGCCACACCTCTTGGGCCTATAGGTGTATCTCTGAATGGGGTTCCATTCTTTAATCAATATGCTGGCCCAAATCAACCATTGACTAATGAAGTGGTATCGTTTGACAAATACTGGGGACATCCGGCCCCAGGCGGAATGTATCATTATCATGTAGAACCTTTATATCTCACTACAGTTACCGCTACAAAATCATCCTTACTTGGTTTCTTATTAGATGGATTTCCTGTATATGGTCCTGAAGAAAACGGGGTGGCTGTTACTGAATCCAACCTGGATGCTTACCATGGACATAGTCATGCTACAACCGATTTCCCTAACGGAATTTATCATTACCATATAACGAACAATGACCCTTATATTAATGGCAGTGGCTTTTTTGGAACTCCTGGAACTGTAAGCAATTAATTCTATTATGGTGAAGTATATTTTACTGACATCTCTTATTACCCTGGCAATTACAAGTTGCAGGAATATCACTTTCAGGAATGTTCTTGATAAAAAAACAATTGAGGAAGCCTCTTTACAAAAATCAGGCATTTCTGAAATTACACATAGAGAAGATGATCCTTCCTTCTCATATAAACAGGATACATTATTCTATGAGGATAGAAAGTATGATGGCTTTGTAATAAGACTATTCCCTGGTGGTGATACGGCTGTTTTTATGGGTTACAGGAAAGGAGTGCAGGAAGGCATCTCAAAAAAATGGTATTCGCCGAATGTTATTCAGGAAACAAGATATTACCATTCAGGAAAGAAAGTTGGAACCCATACAGGTTATTGGGAAAATGGGAATCCGAAATTCGAATATCATTTCGAAGAAGGTGAACATGAGGGTGAATTGAAAGAATGGTACCAGAACGGACAGTCGTATCGAATATTCCATTATAGAAAAGGTTACGAAGAAGGAAGTCAGAAAATGTGGTGGGAAAATGGAGTTATCAGGGCAAATTATGTTGTAAAAAATGGACGGCGCTTTGGATTGATCGGATTAAAGCTTTGCATGAATCCGGGCAATTGATAATACAATCAACACTCTAAATACAATCAATGGGAAGATATCTCTTATATATAACTGGAATAATTATCACCTATACCTTCTTTTCCTGCAATCAATCCGCTTCTGATAAAAAACCGGAAGAAGTTGCCATTGAAACAAACGAAAGCCTCCCCTTTTTCAATAAACCAGACTGGACACCGGAATGGATTTCAAACACGGATAGTGCCTATAAAAGTATCCATTCTATACCCGAATTTTCATTTACCAATCAAGATGGGAATACAATAACCCAGGATTATGTAAATGGGAAAATATATGTTGCCAACTTTTTCTTTAGCCGATGCAGGGGAATATGTCCGAAGATGGCAACTAATATGCAAATGTTACAGGAATCGTATAAGAATGACCCAGATATCATTTTACTTTCTCATTCAGTAACTCCAGAAGCAGACAGTATTAGTGTTTTGAAAAAATATGCCCTTGACAATAATGTAGATGCAAAAAAATGGAACCTGCTAACAGGAGATAAGTCTGAGATATATTCACTTGCAAAACGCCAGTATTTCGCTGGTGATTCTATAGGTTATTATCAAACGGGTAACGAGTTTCTTCATACAGAGAATTTCATATTAGTTGATAAGCACAGGAGAATCAGGGGTGTTTATAATGGTACATTAGCTTTGGAAATCGAAAGAATAAGGACAGATATCAATACTTTAAAATTGGAAGAATAGTCATAATAGTTCACTTAGTATCTTACTTAAATAGGTGTTAGTGCTTATAAAATAGCTTTGCTGAGGGAATTGTACGAAATTTAACCTGAAAACAGGTTCAATCTATTCAACAATCCCAATTAACCCCTCTATTATGAAAAAAATATTTCTTCTGTCATTAATGATATTCTTCTTTGCTTCATTGTTTGCTCAAGAATCTTCAGACTATAGAGCGTCAACAGTAATTAAATGGGCACCAGCCAGTTTAGCTCTTGGTAAAATTGGATTAGGAAGCGAATATAATTTCAAGCATAAGAAATCAATCACATTCAATTTCGGTTTCCCCAGCGAAACGAATATCACAAGGAATATCGATAATGAAGACCGCACGCTTAAGATAAAAACGCTTTCTGTAATGGCTGGTTACCGGATGTATCTTGGCAAAAGGCATATGACAGGATTTTATTTTGAGCCATATGTAAAATATGTCGACAACAAATCTTCAACCACAACCAATTTTACGATTCAAACTATAAGCAAGCCATTTAATATGAGTACTACTTATAGTGGTATTGGTGTGGGTGCGCAATTAGGGTTGCAATTCATGATAGCCAAACGAATCGTGTTTGACTGGTATTTCCTGGGACCGGAAGCTAATACTTCCAAGTTCAATCTGGATGCACAAGAGCAAGGAAATGGATCAGCCTGGGATGCTTCGGCAGCTGCGGATGCGCAAAATGAGATAGAGAACTTCATCAATGATATTCCTCTTATAAAAGATAAAGCAACAGTAACAGTGAATGCAGCGGCACGGAATGTAAAAGCTGCGTATAGTGGGTTCTTACCTGGATTCAGGACGGGGCTTTCTGTTGGGTTTAGGTTTTAAAAGAGGAGGTTGACTTCCTCCAGGTTGACATCTCCCAGGATGTCATCTCCCGAGATGTCAACCTGAGTTTAAAAAACTAAAATAGACTGAGGTTTTTCTCATTTTTTACCGTTTTTCCCTCTTGAGATGTCATCTCGGGAGATGACATCTCAAGAGGGAAAATACCCTTCCTTTCATACCACCAATACGTAAAAATTGTACTGTCGTTAGATTGTGACTTCCTAATTACTGGTTCAAGATTTTGATTTTCAATTTATTATATTGAGTCTTCTTGAAAATTATAAATAGCTTTTGGACTGATTAATATCATATTTACACAAATCCTGAAATACTAGTTTTACTAATAGTATTCAAGTATTGCTTGCTAAGAATTGTGCTATACCCGTTCCTTAATACAGCAGCTACTTTTCAACTCCACTCAATTCGTGTACCTGAAGAGTTAAATAATAACCTTATTATTTATAGCCTTTGAAAAAATGTCTTCTCCGTTTGACATACTAGAAAATAACCTTTCAATAGCTTTATTGGTAGACCCAATTACAGGTTCAATTGTAGAAGCAAATACTGCTGCGCAGAACTTCTATGGGTACAAGGACCTTAAATCAATGAAGATTTATGATCTGAACATACTGCCTTCCAATAAAATTTCAGAACAGATAAGTTTAATACAAAACGGAACAATTCGGCATGCCAATTATATCCACAAAATAAAAGATGGGAGTTATCGTAATGTAAGCGCTTTTACATCAGCTATTGAAATTGATGGCAGAAAATTAAATATGGCCATCATCCATGATATAAGTGACGAAAAAATAACTGAAAAGAAAACGGTCGGCTTATTAAATCGCTATAAATTCTTGCTGGAAGCTTCCAGAGATGGAATACATATAATTGATGAAAATTTAAATATTGTTAAAGCGAATTCTGCTTTCTACAATATGCTCGGATATAAGAATGATGAATCTAGTTTATCAAAAGTTTCAGATTGGGATGTTCAATGGACCGAAGAAGAGTTACTTAAAAAATGGGAAGATTGTTATAAGTCGCCTTTTGTATTACAGACTAAACACAAGAAGAGAGATGGGTCGATAATAGATGTTGAACTCAATGTAGCAGGAATTAATTTAGAGGGGCAAAGGTACTTTATGCTTCTTCCCGTGATATTTCAAAACGAATAAAAATTGAAGAAGAGTTAGCATTCAAAGAAACTAAGATCAATACCATCCTCGAAAATTCATTTGATGCTATTGGAGTCCACATAAATGGGATATGGACCTTATGCAATAAAGCCGCTGTGAAGTTATTTGGCTACACTTCAAAGGAAGAATTGCTAGGTACAAAAATTATAAATGTCATTGCCCCCTCTGAGCAAAAAAATATACGCGAATATGTTGATGCAAGAATTAAAGGTGAACCCGTGCCATCAAACTACATCACCAAGGGAATAAGAAAAGATGGAACTATTTTTGATCTTGAAGTTTCCCTCGCTACTATATTTTTTCAGGATTTATTACATGTAATTGTGACCTTAAGAGATGTCACAAAAAACAAAGAACTGGAAAACCTTCTTCGAAAAAGTGAGCTAGATCTAAAGAAAGGAGAAATAATTGGAAGATATGGGTATTGGAAATTAGACCTTACAACACAAATGTTCGAATTCTCTTCTGGAGCACAGCATATTTACGAAGCCGATGAAATATTCCTGAAATTGGATGTGATTCGTGAATCTATTTTGCCAGAATATATTACTCAACTAGACAGGGAATTTAATAATACAGTTGAATTCAATAGGCCATACGACTTAAGAATGAAAATAAGGACTCTAAAAAGTCATACCATTCTAGATGTACATTCAAAAGCAGAATATAATCCCGAGACAAATATATTATTCGGTTCTATACAAAATATTACTGACCAGGTAGCCAGAGAAGAAGCTCTAAGATTAAGCGAGGAAAAGTTCAGACACCTTATACAAGAAATCAATACGGGGATAGTACTTCAAGATGCAGATACAAAAATATTACTGAATAATCCAAAGGCATTAGAGCTCCTCGGACTTACCCAAGACCAACTTTTAGGACGAACAACATTCGACCCTGAATGGAAAGTGATTCATGAAGATGGCAGTCCTTTTCCTGGCGATACACACCCGGTGTCACAAGCAATTCAAACAAAAGAAATTATAAAGGATGTTACATTGGGTATTTATCACCCTCTAAAAAATGAGTTTGTATGGTTATTGGTAACTGCTGTGCCTGAATTTGACGAAAAAAGAAATGTAAGGCAAGTGATTGTAACATTTACGGATATAACTTCAAGCAAAAGGAAGGAAAAAGAATTGCGTGAGTCTGAAGCGAATCTGAAGAATGCCCAGCATATCGGACGAATAGGTAACTGGATATGGTACATACAAGAAAGAAGAGCTGTATGGTCTGATGAGCTGTATAAAATCTTTGGTGTAAAAAAGGATTTTAATAAAGTAGATACACAATCCTTGATGAATGACAGGATTCATCCTGAAGACAAGGAACGAACTCAGCAAATTCTTAGTACTGTAATAAATGATACGTCTAAAGAACCCTTGGAATATAGGTTGTTATTTCCTGATGGTTCTGTCAAATATCTGATAAGTGAATTCGGTTCTGTAAAATTTGACAATAATGGTCTGCCATTCAGCCTATCTGGAACAACCCAGGACATAACGAAAAGCAAGATTGCAGAGCTTGAAATAAACAGGTTAAATAAAGAGCTTCGGGATCTTACAAAACATTTGCAAAGTATCAGAGCTATAGAACGTGATAATCTTGCCATTGAAATGCATGATAAAGTTGGTCAGCATTTAGTGGCATTCAAACTTGAAAGCGAGTCATTAAATGAACAGATTCCACCTGAGAATATAGAATTAATTGAGAGGGCGAAAAAATTTACAAGTTCAATAAAAGAAGTCATAAATGAATTCCAGAAAATATATGAAAAAGTTAACCCAACCCGTGTTGTAGATCTTGGTATCACAAATACACTTCAAGAGTTGATTGCTTCCAATAAGGCCCTTTCTGCAATGAAAGTTGAATTCGTATCAGAGATTAAAAATTCTGGAAGGGGAATTGATTTTGATACGAACATTTTCAGAATAGTTGAAGAATGCTTAATGAATATTGCACAGCATTCAGGTGCAACATTCATTAAAATAAAACTTCACCACAAAAATAAAGGCATTGAATTGAGTGTTGAAGACAACGGCAAGGGATTCGAATATTCAAAAATAGATACAGCCGACCAACATGGGTTATTAGAAATCAGAGAACGGGTGAATAATTTTTCAGGGACCATAAAAATCAAAAGCGCATTAGGCAAAGGCACCAAAATCTCTATTGCATTCCCATTACTTAAAAAATAGGTTGTACAGGTTAAAAAACTAAATTAGACTGAGGTTTTTCTCATTTTTTACCGTTTTTCCCTCCTCAGATGTCATCTCCCGAGATGTCATCTCGGGAGATGACATCTCAAATCCATTTCCTAATTTCACGTCCATGGCGCATTTACTTGACAACCCCGTTTGGGAAGCACTTAGTTCCGTCGACAGCCACTTTAACTCCGGCACCGACACCTTGAAATTTTACCCGGAAAACATGTCTCCTTTTGTTGGACTTCAAAACTGGGACGAATCAGATCTCCAAAATCTGATAACGGCATTACCTTCAAACAGGTCGTTCTCTATTATGAAAGTGAATCAACCCAGGCTGCCATCTCAGTTTCAAATCATATTCTCGCTACCATTATTCCAGTTGGTATGTTTGGATTTTAAACCTTATTCAAATCCATCTCATACTATTCAAAAACTGGAATCAAAAGATATTCCTCAAATGCTTGAATTGACTGCCAAAACCAAACCGGGGCCTTTTTATGAAAAGACAATCGATTTCGGCAACTATCTTGGTATCTACTCAGGCGATACTTTAATATCTATGGCTGGTGAACGTCTGCATCTTAATGGCTATACGGAAGTAAGTGCCATATGTACCCATCCCGATTATCTTGGGAAAAATTATGCTTCTGGTCTTACATCAATGGTTTGCCAAACAATTATTGAAAATAAGAATACCCCATTTCTGCATGTGCGACAAGACAATGTTCGCGCAATTGAAATGTATAAACGGCTTGGCTTCCAGATACGCGCTGAAGTATACTTTGCAGTGATAAAAAAATCGCAGATTAATTAAAGATATTTCCGCTTCAACCATTTCCTTACTGGTTCATCATATAACTTCAACAGGGCATAGGCAAGTAGTATGAAAAAGAAAAATAGTCCTATTGCAACTGGAACTATCTGTGAAGGACTTGGTTTCTTGGTTACTATCCACATTGTGTAGATATAGATGAAGGGATAATGCGTGATATAAATTGGATAAGATATATCTCCTGCGAATTTGCAGATTTTTGCCCATACGCCACTTACAGCCCCACCCGCTCCTATTGCAACTATCAACGGGAATGCTATGATGATACTGGCAGCCTCATAAAACCCATTAAATCTGAATGTGGGAAGAAAGAATAATATTGCCAGAATGAGAGAACATATAGGAAATGCAAATCTCATTTTTATCAGCTTACCGGTTCTGAATAATAATAAGCCTGCGAAGAATGGGAACATCATCCGAACAAATGCAATCCAGAAGGTTTCATAACTCCAGCCTGTGCCCACATCTCCTCTCCAGTTAGCAGTTAATGTTAAGGCTATAGCACTTAGGATTACTAAAATTGTCAAAGCAAACTTATTGAACTTCCTTATGAATAATGCATAGAATATATTGGCGATATACTCTTGTAATAATGACCAGCAGGGGCCATTTAACTGATGAGTTTCACCCCAGCCCCTGATATCGCGGGATGGCATCAATAAAAATCCAAGCAATACGGCAATTACAAGATCCAAAAATGTAGAAGCAGGTCGGCCCATCTTGAATGGGTCTAACCAGAAACTAATACCGCCAATTAACACACCTACTATTACAAAAGGATGAAGACGAACCAATCTGATTTTGAAAAACTGCCATACACTCATACTATTCCAACGATCATCATAAGCATAGCCAACTACAAATCCTGATAATAGAAAGAAAAAATCAACTGCCAGATAACCATGATGCATAGGATGATTAGCCATTACTGGGAAATAAGCTTCAAACAGATGAAATATGACTACTAATATGGCAGCTACTCCTCTAAGTCCATCAAGTATAGGGTAGTGAGCTTTGGTAGGAGACAATGATGTTGACATCAGCTTTGGTCGTTAAGAAAGGAAGATACAGAAATTGTGTTGTTCAATGTTGAAAAACCAATTTATGTCAATCAAGCTCTGATTATCTATTTTTGCTTCCACTCAACTCACTACTATGTCAAAGAAAATTCTGATTACTGGTGCCACAGGTATGATTGGAGGGTTAATTCTTGAAACCGCACTAAAAGACGATAGGATAAGCGAAGTGATTTCAATTGTAAGAAAGAAGACAACTGTTTCCCATACGAAAATAAAAGAGCTGATTATTTCAGATTTCCTTGATTACACCAGTATCGAATCTTTGTTCCATAACATCGATGCTGTTTACTATTGTTTGGGGGTGTATACTGGCAAAGCACCAAGAGAGGAATTCAGGAAAATAACAGTGGACTATCCCGCAGCTCTGGCAAAGGCCGTGATTAAACATTCCCCACAGGCAAATTTCTGTTTACTAAGCGGGCAAGGGGCTGACAGATCAGAAAAAAGTTCGTTAATGTTTGCGAAAGACAAAGGGGTAATAGAAACCATCTTATCGGGTTTGGGGTTCAGGGCTTTCTATGCCTTCCGACCAGCTTATATCTATCCAGTAACACCCAGGAATGAACCCAATTTAGGGTACAAGTTCTTCAGGATCATATATCCTATAGTTAGGTTATTCGGAAAGAATTATAGCATCCGTTCTACTGATTTGGCAAATGCCATGTATATAGTGGGATTGGAAGGAGGCCAAAAAGAGATTCTGGAGAATAGTGATATCATTCAATTGTTGGATTAACAACAATGAAAATCTTTGAATGATTTTAATGATTTATCAATCTTTAGGAAACAATTAGAAATATAATTTCAAATGAACCTTCAGCCCAATCTTAGCAATGAAAATGTTGCATTAGTTCCATTAAAAGAAACAGATTTTGATGCTTTATATAAAGTTGCTTCCGACCCATTAATATGGGAACAACACCCCAATCCGGATCGGTATAAAGAAGATGTGTTTCGTAATTATTTTAAAGGTGCCATAGAATCGGGAGGAGCATTTCTAACAAAGGATGTAAGAACCGGAGAAGTGATTGGCTGTACCCGGTTTTATGATTATATGCCGGAACTAAAGGAAATCAAAATCGGTTATACTTTTATTTCAAGAGCCTATTGGGGTAAGAAGATCAATCCACAAGTGAAGAAGTTATTATTAGATTATGCCTTTCAGTATCTCGATCGTGTCATCTTTCATGTAGGAGCATTGAATATCCGTTCGCAGAAAGCAATGGAGGGAATTGGGGCAAAGAAGATTGGTGAGGAAGAAGTGACGTATTATGGGGAGAAGCCGATGGTGAATTTCGTTTATGAGATACGTAAAGAGTTATAAGTTCTGAACCTGAATTTTGGGAAGTTTAACCGCAGAGACGCAGAGGCGCAGGGGCGTTCCTCTGCGCCTCCGCGTCTCTGCGGTTAATTGCATTTCTTTTTTATCCGAGATGACATCTCCTGAGGTAAACACCCAAAAGTTTAAGAAAATCCTCATCGTTTTACCGTTTTTTAATTTGAGGTTGACATCTCCCAGGTTGACATCCCGGGAGAAGTCATCCTGGGAGAAGTCAACCCTAGGATGTCAACCTGATCCAATAAAAAAGGGGCTGGCAACGCCAACCCCTCATGTCTACTAGCTCTGTTTCTTATTTTCCTTTTCCTAAAGCCGATTTTAATTCGTTTATAGGGCCTTCTGGCACCACCACTTTATTTACCTTTTCAACAACCACATCCTTTGGTAATTTAAAGCTTCCACTCAATATAGTTTTTTGTGAAGTACCGATTCGTACAGTATAATTACCAGCATCAGCTACCCAACTGGATAAAGCAGTATTGAAAGACGCCAGATCTGCTGCACGCAAAGTGAATGTTATCTCCTGTACTTCGCCCGGTTGTAACAGCTTTGTCTTTGCAAAAGCTTTCAACTCAGAAGATGGCTTATCCATCTTGTTATTGGGAGCAGTAAGATATAATTGCACAACTTCCTTTCCAGCTACCGTTCCGTTATTTGTTACACTTACATTCACAATAACATTATCAGTCATAACCACACTGCTCAATTTCAAATTGCTGTAACTAAAATCTGTGTATGATAAACCATACCCAAATTCATATGCGGGTTTCACATTGAAAGTAGAAAAATAACGATAGCCCACATACACACCTTCTTCATAAATAACTTCAGACTCAAAAGCTTTCTGACCGAAAACTCCTTGCACCGGACGATCCGGGAATTCCTTGCCAGGAAAATTCTTTGCAGAATAATCATCCTTATAAGACGCAGGAAATGTAGTAGCCAGTTTACCAGATGGATTCACTTTACCAGAAACTACATCTGCAATGGCATTACCACCTTCCAATCCTGGCTGCCAGGCTAATAAGATTCCATCTACCTTATCGCGCCATTCTGTAACATCTATAACCCCACCGATATTCAAGATTACTATTACTTTTTTCCCTTGGGCATGAAAGGCTGTAGATACAGTACTAATCAGCTCTTTCTCCTTATCAGTAAGTGTATAATCATCTTTTTCTTTGCGGTCAGCACCTTCTCCGGCATTTCTTCCAATGGCGACTATAGCCTTTTCAGAATTTCCCGCAGCCTTTTGAATAGCTTCATTTGAAATTGGCATTTCAAGAATCGGCTTTTGAGGGCTCATTAATTCCTCCATCGGACTCTTCTTTGGTTGTTTCTTATGTTCTGCTTCTACATAATTAGAATATGCCAGATACAAATCTGTATTAATTGAATAGCCCGCACGGAAAAGACCTTCAATCAATGGAACTGAATACATCTTATTTACATCTCCGCTTCCTGTTCCACCTGCAATCAATTCCATAGCACTGTTTCCGAATACTGCCAGTTTAGTACCTGTAGCTATAGGCAAAGATTTTGCTTCATTCTTCAATAATATCATGCTTTCGGATGCTGCTTCACGGGCAATCTGTGCATTCGCTTTTAATGGCGGATTATCGCTGAACTTATATCCTTTGAAAATGGGGGATTGAACAATAACACCCAACATTTCTGCAACACTTTGGTCAATTATCTTCTCATCCAGTTTTCCGGATTTGCAGCCTTTTGATTCGGCATACCAGGCATTTGCAGATTATTACCGGCTCTTACCATTTCAACGGCATTTCTTCCTCCAAACCAGTCAGACATCACAAATCCCTGAAAGCCCCATTCCTTGCGTAGAATAGTTGTAAGCAGGTCGTAGTTCTGTGCAGTATTCGGACCGTTCACCAGGTTATATGAACTCATCAATGTCCATGGATTGGAATTCTTAAGTAAAATCTGCCAGCCCTTCAGATATATTTCACGAATAGCTCTTTCACTTATCTTTTCATTTACAGTATTTCGATTGGTTTCCTGGTTATTGGCAAAGAAATGTTTTGCAGAAACACCAATGCCATTGCTTTGAATGCCATTCACCATGGCTGAAGCCATATAACCGGTGATCAATGGGTCTTCAGAGTAATATTCAAAATTTCTTGCTCCTAATGGATTACGATGGATATTCATACCAGGACCTAGCAATACATCAATTCCATATTCCTTGGCTTCTCCACCCAATGCAACACCTACTTTTCGCACCAAACTGGTATCCCAGCTGGAAGCTAACAAGGTTCCTGTGGGCCAGGCTGTAGCGTAGTACATACGGCTCTTCCCAGCATTAAAGGCATGTATACCAGCGGGACCATCACACACAACCATAGCAGGTATGCCTAAACGAGGTATCGGGTTTGTAGTACCAGCTGCTCCGGTTACTCTTTTCTGGGCCTCCGAAGGTTGGGCCGCTGCACCTGGTAATGGCATTCCTGGAACAAACATTCCTTGTCCAACCAACATGCTAACTTTTTCTTCAAGAGTCATTGCCTTTACAACTTCAGCAATGGGACTTTTACCAAGTTGTGGAAGATTGTTCTGTTGTGCCTTTGCAGAGCTAACTGCAAAAAGAGAAACAGCCATCAATAATTTAAAATGGAAAGCTTTCATGATCATCTGATATAAGTGGTGATAATTATTATTGGGTCAATTTGACACAATAGTACACATTTTTGGTTTACTTCGCAAAAAATACTTGCTTTGGGCATGGGCAAAAAACCAGTTGAAATAAATCCGTTAGAGGAGATGGGGGGTGAAAACTACCTCCCAGGAGTTTCTGTCGACAATGTAATCTTTGGATTTCACGATAACCAATTGAAAGTGTTGCTTCTTGAAAGCAAGAACGGCACCCAATGGATGTTGCCAGGTGGGTATATACTTAAAGATGAATCGTTGGATGCCGCTGCTTCAAGGGTGCTTTTGGATAGAACGGGTTTGAAAAAAGTTTTCCTGCAGCAGTTTCATGTATTTGGGGACCCAAGTCGCTCGAAAGAAAGTTTGATAAAAGGTGCTATAAAATCTCTTCAGATAGATCTTGACAAATCGCATTGGTTTTTCAATCGCTTTATCACCATTGGTTATTATGCCTTGGTGGAATTTGAGAAAGTAGTGCCAGTTCCGGATAAACATTCCACGTCTTGCGCATGGAAGGATATTGATAAATTACCTTCCCTGATCTTTGATCACAAAGAAATAATAGAAAGGGCATTGATCGATATGCGCCATCACCTGAACTATCAACCTATTGGATATAACCTATTACCGAAAGAGTTTACGATGAAAAACCTTCAATCCATCTACGAAACCATCCTGGGTCGTAAACTCGATCGCTCCAATTTCACTCGCAAGATGCTGGCATCTGGGATTCTGGATAAGAAGGAAAAATTATATACTGGTGGGGCGCATAAAGCACCATTCTTATATAGCTTTAATAAGCAGGAGTATTTTAAAGTGTTGAAAGAGGGGTTTAATAATGAATTCTGAGAGGAATTTTACGTATAAAGTAATAGGTTATAAGTTTTGAGTTTGAATTTTTGAGAAATTTTACCGCAGAGACGCGAAGGCGCAGAGGATTCCCTGCGTATACGCGTCTCTGCGGTAAAAAAATCAAAACCACTTATCACTTCGTCGGCATCTTTCTCGGATCAGCCATATAACTCGCCACCGCTTCCTCCATATCAATATCCATGAGGTTAGCAAGAGTCATCAACCACATCAAAACATCTGCAAATTCCTCTTTGGCATTTTCTTTATCAGCTCTTGCAATGGCTGAAGAAAGTTCACCTACTTCTTCATGAAACCATAAAGCAGTATGGTGTATTCCTCTGGCATTATCCGTTTCAAAATAACGATCGTGCACTAATTTCTGCAAAGCTGCTAGTTCCATAGTGAAGAGTTAGTTATTTGGGAGTGGTTCTTGTTCCACTGTATAATTCATATTCGAACAAACGGCAATCGATGGTACTGGTGTAAAATTCAATTCTTCTTTTTGCCTTAAGGCCAATCTTTTTAGCCAACTCCAGATTACCGGTAAATACATAACCAGTATAACCACCACATTGCTTTTTCATATAGTCACCGATACGGCTATAGGTTTCTTCTAATTCCCTTACATCGCCTAGCCTTTCCCCATATTCGGGATTTACATAAAATACTCCTGGAACATTGGGCGGAATTTTTGTATCCGCAAAATCACAAACACCAAAATCAATAAGGTTGGCCACCCCCGCTGCCACCGCATTCTTTCTTGAATTTTCAATGGCCCTTGGACTAAGATCTGTGGCTATAATATGAAGTTCAGGAACCTCCTTGATCTGTTCTTCCAGCAAAGCATCTTCCCGGAAATAAACGGCTTCATCATATCCCTGAAGATGCATAAAGGAATAATTAGTGCGGAACAGTCCAGGTCTTCTATTAGTAGCAATCATAGCCGCTTCAATAGCAATAGTACCGGAACCGCACATCGGATTTACGAATGGAGATATCCGATCCCAATTAGTGGCATAAATTGTTGCAGATGCCAGGGCTTCAAGCATAGGCGCTTGTCCAGGTATTTTTCTATACCCATGTCTGCCTAAAGATTCACCAGACGTGTCAATGAAAATTTCAGCATTCTCATTTTTCCAGAAAAGATTAATAACGGCTCCCGTAAGCTCAGAACCTGTCGAAGGTCTGGCACCTCTTTTATCCCGTAACCTGTCTACAATGGCATCTTTTACCCGTAAATTGGCAAACATGCTATTGTTAATGGTTGGGTTATTTACATTGCTGGTAATTGAAAAATAACCTCTCTCTGGAATAATATCCTCCCATGGAAATGCCAGCAAGTGCTTATAAATATCATCCGCATTTATCGCTTCAAATTGCTTCAGCTTATATAATACCTGGCTGGCGCAACGCAGATTGAGGTTTAACTTAATACAATCGTTGATACTGCCAGATAACCGAACTCCGGTTATGAAGGTTTCTTCTGTTTGGAAGCCAAGTTCTTTAATTTCTAATTCCAGGAAAGGGGCGAGGCGCTTTGGACATGTAACAACAATCTCTCCCCTGGTAGTAAATAAATTCATATTGGCCGTAAAGGTAGAATTTATGTAACAGTCATTTATAAATTCCCGGGAAAACCTATTATCTAGCCAGTCCATACATTCCAAAGAGAATTAGGCATGAATTTTAGCTTAATTCAATTGTTAACGGCTCTGGATTATTGCTTACATATTCTAACTAAGTTTATCTTCAACCGGTAAATAATATCCAAAATAATTCCTAACCAGAGTTTTGGTTTTTACGAATGTTTTCTTCCAAATGATCGTCAAATAAAGAATGCGTATTATACAGGGCATGTTTCAAAAATTAGCGGGATTAAGATGTAGAATCTTAATAATTAGTTTATTTGTTTTATTGAGCTCCACCCTTTCTGCCCAAAAAACGATGAGTTTGATTGGAAGGGTTAGTGATAAATCAGGGCCACTGGAATATGTAACTATTACGATTTCTAAATGGTCTGATACCACCAGGGTACAAATGATGGCCACTTCAGACTCGTTAGGTATGTTCTCTTTTGAAAATATTACAACAGGCGAATACCAACTTAAATACAGCCTTATAGGATATCTTCCTTTCACACAAAAAATCAATGTAAACGATAAGGCACTACAACAGAAACTTCCAGAGATAGAACTTAAGAAAGATGGAATTTCACTCCAGTCAGTAACTGTAACTGGACAAAAGAAACTGATTGAGAAAACGCCGCAGGGATTAATTGTAAATGCCGCATCTGCTCTTACTGCTACTGGAGGAACGGCAACTGATTTATTGAAAAATACACCCACTGTTTCGGTTGATGCCGACGGAACAATCACACTCAGAGGGAAAACACCGTTGATTCTCATAAATGGCCGAAATTCTACAATCAGCAATCCCGACCAGATTCCAGCCAGTAGTATTGAAAGCATTGAAATCATCAACAACCCCTCTGCTAAATATGATGCCAATGCAGAAAGCGGTATCATCAATATCAGGTTGAAGAAGAATAAGCAAAATGGGACCAATGGAGCCATTGCTCTAGGTACAGGATTTGGAAGCAGGGGAAGAGTGAACAGTTCATTGTTAGTGAACCATAAAACCAAACAATGGAATTTTGGATTAGGTTACGACAATCGATTTGCAGGAAGAACCCGTAAAATTGATGCAAGCCGAACCAATTTCAATTTACCGGACAACTATCTTATAGACCAGAATAGGAATGATAAGCGTTTGGAACAAACACAGAACCTGAAATTGAATATTGATTACTCTCCTAACAATAAGAATAATTTTTCCTTTGAAGTAGTAGGTAGTTCTGAGGGACAAGATAACAATGAAAGCCTAAATAGTATCTTGTTTAAGAAGGACAATTCATTCATTTCAAATACCAATCGGCATTCCATCGAAATAGAACGGTCGAAAGTGGCTGAATTCGCTTTTGATTATAATAGAAAATTCAATGAGGAACGAAAGACTATGTCTGTAAGTCTTACTTCATCAATTAATCGTGACATACAGAATACAGATATCACTTCACAGTCACTCGACAAAGACAACGCATCTATTGGCAACCCATTCTTACAGAAAACACACAATTATGAAAACGGGAACGTTTCTAATGCCAAATGGGATTTCAGCTTTCCTGTATCTCCAAAGGGACATATAGAAACTGGTTATAAAGGAATCTACCGGCATATAAATGCGGATTTCCAATCATCAGATCTTATCAATTCGATTTATATAATCAATACGGCCTCCAGTAATATTTTTACATTCAATGAGCAGGTACATGCTTTATATGCCTTATACAGCACTTCATTCAATTCAAAAACAAATAAGGAGTGGAAAATAGATCTGGGTATTAGAGGTGAACAGGTGGCTAATGATGGTAATACAAAATCCAATAGCACTTCATTCACTAATAGCTATGCTAAATTATTTCCAAATGCCAGTCTTGCTTATTATGTAAAGCCAGATGAATTTTGGAAGTTGAGTTATGGAAAACGAATCAACCGTCCTGGTCTGGGACAATTGAATCCATTTATTGATATTACGGATTCACTTAATCCTCATGGAGGAAATCCAAACCTGAAACCTGAAATCATTCATGCTTTTGAAATTGGCTATGATAAGGAATGGACAAATTTCTCTATCTCCACGGATTTGTTTTATCGCTATGCATTAAATACCATACGCCAGTATGCTGTATTGCAACCTAATGGGGCCAATCTCAGTATTCCTTTAAATATCGGCAATGCCACATCATATGGACTTGAGACAATCATTACAGCGAAGCCTTTAGCATTTTATGATTTCAATGCCAGTGTTTCTTTGTTCGAACAAAAATTAAATGGAAGTAATATCTCCAATGATGCAGTGCAAAAGGCATTTGCATGGAATGGGAAACTCATAAATAATTTCACTATCTGGTCCGGAGGGAAATTACAATTATTAGGAACTTATATTTCAGCACAGCCGACTCCTCAGGGAAAGCGAATAGCCCAATATTTTGCGGATCTAGGGTTCCAACAAAAATTAGGAAAAAGAAATGCACGACTTGGTTTAACTATAACAGATATTTTCAACAGCTTTAAGAGTGGTAATATTAATAGTACTTCTGAATTTTACAGTTACAGGTATGGAAAAGCCGATACAAGGGCTTTCATAATCACTTTTGCTTATTTCTTTAAGTCGGCTTTTAAGGAGAAGTTATTGGAGAATAAGTTTTCTACTGACTATTAATCACAAAGCCATATTACTATTCTATGTGCAGCACACAAACTACAATTTAAGGGGCAAAGAGTCGCTGCGCTCCAATTACAAATACGGTTGCCAGGAAACCGGTGAAGCGGGAAGGATTTATTTGTTACGAGTTGCAGGTTGAAGGTTTGAATTAGTTAATTAAAAAACAGGGTTCTAAACAATTGCAAGATATAACTTCTACAACGTGCTCACCATCTCCACCTCTTCCTCCTCCACCAATAACAAATTCGCTTTTTTCACAACAAACCTGCTTCCAAAGGTTAGTAGAATTGAAGCTGTCAATGAACAGAAAGCCATTATTCCTGTCATAGATAAAGCATTACCATTTTGCAACACACTAACCATCGCTGAAAAGAAAGCTCCGACACTCATTTGAATAAAACCCATAAGGGCAGAGGCACTTCCAGCATTATGTCCGAATGGTGCCATAGATAAGGCTGATGCATTGGGAAAAATGAGTCCCTGGCAACAAAGAAAAAGAAAAATCAATGCAATGGTGGAGTATAATTCACCGAATCCGAAAATGGTACTTGATACGAGTATGATGCCTATTGTACTTTGGGTATACAATGACCATTTGATGATCTGTTGTGAACTATATTTTTTTAGAAGGAAGTTGTTATATTGACTTGCAGAAATCAATCCACCGGCTATGATGGCGAATATCCATCCATAATGCTGTTCCGATACTTTAAACAATACCATGAATACATAGGGAGAGCCACTGATATATGCATACAATCCTGCATAAGCGATGGCACTTGTGAAAGTATAAATGGCAAACTGCGGATGCTTAACAATTCCTCCAAAGTTTGAAAGTATTGCTTTTGGCTTCAGGGAAAATGTTGGATCAGGTTGTTTACTTTCAGGAAGATAAAAGAAGACACCTGCAATGATTATCACAATAACAGCAATCAACACAACAAAGATCTCCCGCCATCCCCAATATGCAGTTACATAACCACCCATTGTTGGTGCTATTATGGGAGAAATGGCAACCACCAGCATAAGGGTAGAAAACACTTTCGCATTCTTATCTACACTAAACAGATCACGTACCATGGCACGTGCAGCCACCATTCCCACGCAGCCACCCAATGCCTGAAAGAACCGGAATGCAATCAAGGCTTCAACAGTGTTTGTAGTAGCGCATGCCAATGAAGAGAATGCATAAAGTATCAAACCAAAATACAATGGCTTCTTCCGGCCATATCTTTCCAATAAAGGACCATAAAGTAATTGTCCAATAGAAATACCGATAAAAAACGAAGAGAGCGAAAGCATTACTTTCGATACTGGTGTATTCAGTCCCTTTGCAATATCAGGGAAGGCCGGTAAGTACATATCAATGGAGAATGGCCCGATTGCGGTGAGTAATCCCAGGATTACAATAAGTTGAAATTGCTTTAATCGGGGGGAACTATCCATTAAAAGAGTATCAACAAGCAATTTACCATCATCTTTTCAAATGGTCGTTAGTTATTGAAAGCATTACTTGCAATTCCTTATTTCAATGTCTTTATGTAGTCAACACTTTTCTTCAATGCAATTTCAGGAGAAGCCACCATATCCTGTTCTACAAAGAAATGATCTACCCCATTTTGCTTTGCCGCAGTAAGTATCTTAGGAAGATCCAATACGCCTTCGCCACAAGATGTCATATATGGGAAAAGGGCAATCCATTGGGTAGCATTACCTCCATCACCAGAGAACCTTTTTTGTTCCTTCATATCCTTTACGTGCATCATCTTATAACGACCCTTATGCTTCTTGAATAATTCAACAGGATCGGCACCTCCAGCCACTGTCCAATAAACATCCATTTCAAAATAAACCAATCCCGGATCGGTTTGATTGAAAATGATATCCAGTGGCATGGAGCCATCATCTAATTTATATAAGCCATAACCATGATTATGATACGCGTATTTGATTCCTTCCTTCTTTGCAGCCGCACCAATTGCATTGAACTTTTCTGCTACTCGTTTATAATCATCCAATGTCTTTCTTTCTGCATCAGGAACAGAAGGAAGCACTACATACTTAGCGCCTATCTTATGAGCAGCTTCTGCCAATTCTCCCATCTTTGTTTGCAATGTATCAAGATCAGTATGCATTGACGGGATGTTGATTCCATTCGAACTCGCTGCATTCAAAAACTGCTCCGCGGTCTTATTGAAGAATCCGCTTCCTTTAAATCCTAATTGAGGGGTTACAGCTGCCCAACCCGATTTTGCCTTTTCGGTACTAAACTCATAAGGACCAAAACTTTCGACTTCCTTATAGCCCATTTTACCAAGCATTGCAAATGCGCCTTCAAAATCCTCATCTAACATTTTTGGTATAGAAAACAATCCAAGGCCAACCTTATTAACCAGAGGCGCTCTGGCGAATAGTTCGCTGGTATTTGTTAAGGCAGCTACAGATAATAAAGCAGTGTTTTGGAGGAATTGACGACGTTTCATGGCAATGATATTAAGCATTTAAGGTATTAAAATTTATACAATAATTAATAACCTATATACTAATCAACAGTTTATCCATAAAAATGCTTAATGCTGATCTCTTAAAGCAATTGAAGGACGAAGAAATTTTCTATTTAACACATAATATTTACCCTCCATGAAAAGCAATAGTATCCATTGTAAATCAATATGTAATTCGCTATTTCAAAATCAGTATTTACTTTTTACCTTTGTCAGGTGTCAGTATTTCACAGTTTTATATCTTCAATAAAGGCTTTATCGATTATTGTGATATTAAGTCTTTCAGCTGCTTTCCCCTCAATAGCGCAGCAGACAAATAATTGTGGCGTTGTTGCTAGAATGATTCCTGAAGGCGATTCTGTAGTTACTATTTCTCCAACAAATGTTTTATTTCAAAATGCAAGTATAAATGCAACTGATTATAAATTCATTATTGATAACATGGTTTACCCAATTAATAATCCGGTTAATTGGTTTGCAGGTGTGGGGCTCACTACAGTAAAACTTGTTGCATATAATGGTAATTGCACCGACACTACAGTATCTTATTATTTTTATTCAGGGCAATTCCCTTCAGACACAGGAAATACAAAAAGGGCCTATGGTAGTCCCAACAGGGATCACGAAATGAATGGCATCCTGACTTTGAAAGATGGAAGCAACCTCATATTTGGGCATAAAATATACTCAGATTTTTTCCATGAATCACAAACCGGAGTTGTCATAAAAACAAAATCGTCAGGCTGTGTGGAGTGGGGACGTAAACTTCCAGTTGATTGGAACTTTGCAAGTTCGGTTACAGCCGCAAAGGAATTACAGGATGGAAATATTTACTTATTATCAACCTTATCAGGCAGCTCGTTACATTTATCAAAAATTACACCCTCCGGTAATATTATTTGGAATCAAAGCTTAAGCAATGGTGCAGGCAACTACCAACGCTTTCTGGCTTTAGAGCCTACTGACGATGGTGGCGTAGTAACAATTTCGTCGCCGTATGAATTCACTTCGTTTAATATTAGCCGCTTTAATACAAACGGACAGTTAGTTTGGCAAAAGCGATATGATTTAAATATACTTTGGCCAAGTGGCTTTAAGAATATATTGATTAAAGATGGGTTTATTTACTTCAGTGGTGCTGTAGGTTACGACAACCTGAATAGTTTTGGGACTTTTATCAGTAAGATCAATCTTACTAACGGACAAACAGTTTGGGCAAAAAAATATTTAAGCGGGACTCAAGCTTTCAGTATTGGAGAAATGATTAGTACAGATTCCACAATTGTAATGAGTATTATAGCAAATTCTGAAATATCTTAAGACCTGCTGTAGGAGGCATAATGCAAATTGATACTGCTGGTAATGTGATGAAGGCTTCCTTGATTACAGAAATTCACATTCCAAATCCGGTAATGGGGCCTTTTGGAGCCGGCACAACCCATATTACCCTTTCTGGGAAAACTATTATTTAATTACCGCTGGCGGCTATCCGCTTTCTTTGCAAGGAGATGGTAGAGTTACAAAGCAAATCAGGCTTGATTCTGCTTTTCAGGTAAAATGGGTAAACTCTATTGGTGGTGTTGGGCAACCAAGATATTATTTCAATGCACCTGGGCCTAAAGATGGGTCAATTGTTGGCGGACTTGAGTTTAGCCCAGCGGTAGCAACATACTCATATGGCACAATGCTTTCAGTAGTACCTGTAGATTCTTCAGGTGGTAATCCAAATTCTAACTGCTATTTTTATACTCAGAATTGGGAAATGGCTACTCCAACTATTAATTCTATACCTGTACAATGGTCAATAGAGGAAGCGGCTTTCAATATTATAGAACCTCAATCACTTCCATGGGAAAATTACTTCCCTGAAATGCGTTACAAATGCCCTGATTATATCGATTCATGCAGTTATTTAAAAATATCAGGCCCAGCCAGTATTTGTAATATTTCACAGACTTACACTTATAAGAGTCATAAAAATAAGGCTTGTGGACAACCGACCAATTGGTCGGTACCATCAGGAATGCAGGTAATTACTCAAACAGATTCATCAGTAACCGTTCGCTTCAAAAGCTTTGGAAGATTTGCAATTTATGGCAGAAATATTTTAAGTTGTGTTCCAACAGAAGATTCTATTGTTATTATTGCTGCTTCTTCTACTCCTCCAGTTAATTTAGGTGCCGATTTACAAATCTGTCCAGGAAATACAAAAACACTTCGTGCCGGTAAAATGTACACACATTATGAATGGCAGGATGGTAGTACTGATTCTTTATTGACTATTAATCTGCCCGGACAATACTGGGTTAAGGTTACAGATTCATGTGACAACATATTAAGCGATACCATCAATGTTGTTTTAGCTCCACCGGTGTCATTAAGTATCGGCAACAACAGAATTATATGTGAAAACGATACGGTCCATTTAGCAGCAACTCCTGGCTTTATGAACTACCAATGGAGCCCTGCATACCAAACAAGTGCAACTACAGGTCAATCCATTATTGTTAAACCTTTAGTAGATACTTCGTATACTATCATTGGAGAAATGACTCCTGGTTGTTTTGCTTATGATACAGTGAGAATTACTGTTCATAAAGCACCTGCGATAAATCTCGGTAACGATAAAAGCTTTTGTTTGAATGATAGCCTGATAATAGATGCAGGTTTCGGATTTTCAAATTATAAATGGAACACAGGTGCAACCAGTCAGCAAATAACAGTTAAAAACGCAGGAAGCTACTCTGTAATAGCAACAACTAATTTTGGATGCAAATCCTACGATACTCTTGCTGTTCCAAATGTTTTTGCACTTCCTCAACCTGTTCTTGACAAGAACCCAGTACTGTGTGAAGGAGTGCCGAGATTATTGAACCCTGGAGGAGGCTACACTCTATATAATTGGAATACAGGTTCAACCAATTCGTCTATTTCAATTAATGGAATTGGCAGTTATTCTGTTATTGTTACAGATGTGAATGGATGCCAAAACGCTGATTCTACAAAAATCACAACAATACAACCAACACCTGCTTTATTCTTGCCTAACGATATCTTAATATGCCCATACGAGAAAGTTACTTTGTCAGCCTCAAAAAATTTTAGTAGCTATCTATGGAATGATGGAAGTAAATCCCCATCTATAACCGTCAATAAAATCGGGGTTTATTGGTTACAGGCAACCGATCAGTTTGGTTGTATCGGAAAGGACAGTATTTATATAGATGCGAAAAGTAATTGTCTGGTAGGTGTATTTGTGCCAAATGCCTTTACACCAAATAACGATGGAAAGAATGATGTATTCAGACCAGTTATTTATGGCAATATCCTGCAATATGATTTTAAGATCTTTAATCGATATGGGGCTATCATTTTCCAATCTTCCAATAATAGCAAGGGTTGGGATGGAAGAGTAAATGGTACAATAGTTGGCTCAAACACTTTTGCATGGACATTGGTGTATCAGTTGGAAGGCCAACCTGTTCAGCAACAAAAAGGGGTTGTTATGTTGATCAGATAAAAAAAGGTGGCCCGTTTCCAGACCACCTATTACTCCAATTAAATACTATTATAAAATTAAACCAGGTCGAAGCGGTCAAGGTTCATCACCTTAGTCCACACTGCAACAAAGTCGTTTACAAATTTCTCCTGTGAATCGGAACATGCATATACTTCAGCCAATGCTCTCAATTCGGAATTGGATCCAAATATAAGATCGGCTCTTGTGGCTGTCCATTTTACTTTTCCTGTCTTACGATCACGCCCTTCAAAAACATCCTGTGCATCTGAAGTGGCAAACCACATGGTTCCAAAATCGAGGAGGTTTACAAGAAAATCGTTTGTAAGAGCGCCAGGACGGCTAGTGAATACGCCAAGATTCGATTGATCGAAATTCGTATTCAAAACACGCATACCGGCAAGAAGAACTGTTAACTCAGGAGCACTCAGCGTTAATAGTTGTGCCTTATCAATCAACATCTCTTCGGCAGATACAGGGTATTTCGACTTCACATAATTCCTGAATCCATCAGCTTTCGGTTCAAGAACAGCAAATGATTCAATATCTGTTTGCTCTTGTGAAGCATCACCACGTCCTGCAGTGAATGGCACTTTAATATCGTGACCTGCATTCTTTGCGGCTTGTTCAACACCTGCATTACCAGCCAATACAATCAAATCTGCCAGCGAAACTTTCTTGCCACCAGCAGCACTATTATTGAATTCTTGTTGGATACCCTCAAGAACTCCCAATACTTTAGCGAGCTGTGCAGGGTTATTTACTTTCCAGTCTTTTTGTGGAGCCAGTCTAACACGTGCACCATTGGCGCCACCGCGTTTATCAGAACCACGGAAAGTGGAAGCAGAAGCCCATGCTGTTGATACTAGTTCAGAAACAGTAAGTCCTGAAGCCAATACTTTTGCTTTCAATGAAGCTATATCTGCATCATCAACCAGTTTATGAGTAACAGCTGGAATAGGATCTTGCCAGATCAATTCCTCTTTAGGAACTTCTGGTCCAAGATAACGGGCAATAGGTCCCATATCACGATGCGTCAGTTTATACCAGGCACGTGCAAATGCATCTGCAAACTTATCGGGGTTCTCAAAAAAGTGTCTTGATATTTTTTCATAAACAGGATCCATTCTCAATGCCAAGTCAGTAGTAAGCATAAATGGAGCATGATGTTTTGAAGGATCATGCGCATCTGGAACTGTACCTGCACCTGCATTGTTTTTTGGTCTCCATTGTTGGGCACCAGCCGGACTCTTTGTCAATTCCCATTCGAACCCGAACAGGTTTTCGAAAAAGTTATTGCTCCATTTTGTTGGAGTGGTAGTCCATGCACCTTCCAAACCACTTGTTATTGTATCACCGCCACTACCGCTACCATATGTATTTTTCCAACCAAGACTTTGTTCTTCGATACCGGCTGCTGCTGGTTCTTTTCCAACATATTTACCTGGATCTGCAGCGCCATGTGTTTTACCAAAGCTATGTCCACCTGCAATCAATGCTACAGTTTCTTCATCATTCATTGCCATGCGGCCAAAAGTTTCACGTATATCCTTAGCAGCAGCTATTGGATCAGGGTTGCCATTAGGCCCTTCAGGATTTACATAAATAAGTCCCATTTGTACTGCTGCTAACGGATTTTCTAATTCACGGTCACCAGTATATCTGTTATCACCCAGCCATTCCTTTTCAGAACCCCAGTACACATCTTCTTCTGGTTCCCACACATCTTCACGACCACCACCGAAACCAAAGGTTTTAAAGCCCATAGATTCAAGGGCACAGTTACCAGCCAGTATCATCAAATCGGCCCAGGAAAGTTTCTTGCCATATTTCTGTTTGATAGGCCAAAGCAATAAACGTGCTTTATCCAGGTTCGCATTGTCGGGCCAGCTATTGAGGGGAGCAAAACGCTGCGTACCTGCGCCACCGCCACCGCGGCCATCATGAATGCGATAAGTACCGGCGCTATGCCATGCCATCCTTATAAAGAAAGGACCATAGTGACCATAATCCGCTGGCCACCAATCCTGTGATGTAGTCATCAACTCAAAAATGTCTTTTTTTACTGCTGCCAGGTCAAGGCTCTTGAACTCTTTCGCATAGTCGAAAGCTTCTCCCATCGGGTTTGAAAGGTTAGAATTCTGACGAAGGATGTTCAATTTCAACTGATTCGGCCACCAGTCGCGATTTCTTGTTCCACTACCTGCGGTTTGTTTGAAAGCCCCACCATGAAAGGGGCATTTTGCAGCACCGTTATCCTGCGCAGCTGCTGTTTGGTTTTGTTCCATATCCAAAAATGTGATTGGTTAAAAATTAGCTTAGGGACGGTGAAGGTATCACTGAAATGATGAAATATTTTATCTATTTAGATTATTAACACATAGATAAAATCTATGAGTGGGATAATAACCGTAAAGGCGGGAAAGATGTTTCTTGTTGTGGGTTACGAGTTTATCCTTATATCGCCCAAACTTCTTCCTGATAAACTGATAGTACATGAGTAAGAGAAATAATAGGTAAACTCTATTGCCAGGAATTTAGCCATTACTCCACTTTTGTCTGCCAATGGCAGACAAAAGATCTGCGAAAAAAAAGCAATAAAGGCAACAAACATCGAAACAATTAATAACAAATACTTCCGCGTAATCCCCGAAATCTGCGGGAAAACTTACCACATTACAAATGATTTTGAAAGCGAAATACGCAAATTAATCTCCAATAAATTTAACCGTTCTTTTAAACAAAAGAGCATACTCAACAAGCATTCGAAAACTCTCCATAAATGTTTTGATATTATCGGGGCAATCAGATTCAAATTGTATTATGAAAGCGTTTACTTCACTCCTCAATGGTTCTATCTCATTAAGATATATCTCAAAATCAGAATAATACTCTTTCAAAGCTTTTTTTAAAATTGGATACCCATTAATTTGTTCGATCTTGCGGGTAACAAAATCATACTCATCCATGAAAAAATATATGATTTTTTCTACCTTTTCATGACCATCATCTACTAAGATACTTAAAGGCATAAATTTTTGCTATTTCCCATTCTTAACACATCAATTAATAACCTTCATTTCCGCGTAATCCCCGAAATCCGCGGGAAAATAACCCGCTCTGTAGCTTTCTCCAGAAGTTTACAGAATCAATAAAATTATAGTAAGAATTACACCGGCAATCGTAAAATAAAGACCCTTTTTGAAAATAGCGGTCTTAGGCATGAACATCCAAAAAGAAGATATAACGAAGAAAAGCAATGACACTCCAAAGAATATATTCAAATAAAACAAAGGTTGCTTTGTAGATGCCTTATGAAGTTTAGTGAGTTTATCTATAACGGTAGGTAACTGCTTGGTAGAATAATTTGCCATACCAGTAGCTTTATTATATGTGCCTTGCTTAAAACTAATGATATCCCCTTCTTCCTTATCCGCTTTCAAATCACGTAACTTCAACTCTTTTCCTACTTCCTCAATTAGCATATTAGGTTTCAATTGCTTTTCATTTTGCTTCACTTGTTTCAGGAAATCAGTCTCCCTGAAAATCAATACAACACCGCTTAATGCATACACAGCCATAATACCTGCTAAAAAAAATCCTAAATACCTGTGATAGATTCTCATTTTCTGATTGATAGTAGAAGCCATATAACTGTATGAATTATTTCCTAATTAATGTAAAAAGAGATTTTGGCAATTTACTTTAACTACTTCAAATACACTATAATATTTCGAATTATTAAAAATAAACCTTTAATATTCTTAGACCAGGCTAGTCCTCTGTGCACCACTTATTATTTATAATAAACTAAACAAGCTAAAAGCACAGTTAAGATTTAATAAGTAGCCTTTTGAATTCCTTTTTAATAGAATATATTTTTATATGGTCAAAAATGCCATGAAGAGGTGATCGTATATTATTACTGTTAAACGTGGCAATATTCATAAG
>JBGAQE010000003.1:0-73488 GCA_044220885.1 Chitinophagaceae bacterium | reverse complement strand
TATAATATTATCAATAGTTATGAAATTATATATTGCGTTATTAGTTACAAGTTTCATATTCTCTTATCACTCAGAAATTTCTTCAAATTCAGTTGATCAAACCCAGTCCAACTATGAATTGGTAAAGAGTTGGCCTGAATTGAGTAAGGACTATCAATTAGGCCAGCCAACTGGTATCGGCATAGATAAAGACGACCATATTTTCGTTTTTCACAGGGCTGGTCGCAAATGGACCACCCCATTCCCCGATTCTGTCATTTCCCGGAATACAGTACTTGAGCTTGACAATAAAACCGGAAAGATCATCAATGCCTGGGGCGCGAATTATTTCATAATGCCTCACGGACTAACAGTAGATAAACAGAATAATATCTGGTTGACAGATGTTGGACTTCACCAGATTTTCAAGTTCAGCCATGACGGAAAATTACTCATGAAATTAGGTGTAGCGAAAGTGCCTGCGAATGATTCTTTACATTTTAATCTCCCAACCGATATTGCTGTAGCCGATGATGGCACTTTTTATGTAAGCGATGGGTATGGTAATAGCAGGGTAGTCAAATTTTCTTCAACAGGAAAGTACATAAAAGCGTGGGGGTCGCTCGGAAACCAGCCTGGAAAATTTATAATACCACATGGAATAGCTATTGATAATAACAATATACTTTATGTGGCAGACAGGCAGAATAACAGGGTGCAATCATTTGATACATCGGGTCGGTTTTTGAAGGAGCTGAAGAATGATGTAAAGGTTGAACAGCTGCCATCCATTGCTATTGACAAAAGCGGCCATCTGATGGCTATAGACTATGATCCAAGAATGAATGCTGACAATTCAGCCAATGGGTCAACTATTTTTGAGTTTGATTCCTCTCTTCAACCAAAGAATCATTTTGGAGCTACCGGTTCCATTGAAAGAACTACCTGTTGGTTCCATGACATTGCCATTGATAGTAAGGGTTGCGTTTATGTCGGGGATATTACCGGGTTAAAGGTTTTGAAATTTAAACCTCGTAAATAGATTTCAAACTTACGATTTGCAAATACAGGACCTTGATGAGAAAGGATAACAGGGATTCACAGGATGATGATGTTTCTTCGAAACATGTTTGTCTTAGACAGGATTAACGACTGGGATTAATAGGATTTATGTGATTTGCTGTGATTGGCAACCGTCGCAGTGTCTCCCGCACTGCATCTATTACTAGCGGGGAGTATGAAGGGGACACTGCGATGTATCGGAGACCAAGACCCTCACCGTCACGCCTCTGCCGTGGCAGAGAAGGTCTCAATAAAAAATATAAATGTCTTAAACAGGATTAAAGGATTTAAGGAAATTCAGAATTAACAGCCTTTAAAGGACCATAATATAAAGGATAGCAAGGATCAACAGGATAATGATATTTTTGAATTGTATTATACTTGGAGACGTAAAGCGTATTTTATATCCCGTACTATTTACGGGGGAAGGCCTCTTGCTGCAATTTCAATTAATTTATATTGTTCAAAATGCCTAGTTATGAAATGTTTAATTCTAATATTTACAATCTTATTTTCATTTCAATTTCGTGGCAGTGGACAGGTTGATACATCTTTTGTTTTAGTGGGTAAAATTGGAATTAAAAGAGGTGCAGCTTATCACTGGCAAGATATTGCTGACTCAATTAATTCTTATAGCAAAACAAAAATATTTCCCGATTTTTTAAAGGACGAATGTATAGATTGGAATGTATCATTTTGGGAAGGTTTTCATTCCCCTGTGTCAGTTAGATGGAAAGTACTTTCACTTGTAACGGAAAAAAGGTCATTAGAGTTACTGTTGCAAAAAAGACCTGAGGTACTCAAAAGAAAGTGTAATTTAAAACGGACTTACCAAGCCTACCCTGGAGATTTGACTCCACCATTGATTAATATATCTATGTACGAATTAATTATCCGCAGATTAAAAGAATTAAATTAGCATTCCAGGTGCAAGGATTTTTTTACATTCGGATAGCATCAAGTTGTGCCCCTTCCAACTTCATAAAAGTGGTTCTTAGGGTGCGGGAGACATAGCGAGGGTCTCCGAAATAATTGGAGACAATATAATGTGTATGACAACAGCTACTTTATGACAAGAAGATATAAACATATTACAACTGTTTTATTTGCTTTCTTGGTTTTTGCATCCTGTAAATTTAATTCGGAACAAGCTAACTGTAGTTTGATTACTACTAATGGAGTTGATATGTATGATTATCCGGATTTGGTGGGCAAAAATGATACAGATATTTATGTATATCAGCTAAAAAATATTTTAAACCAACACGACTCGTTTATTTACGTAATATCTAGTGTACCATACTTCAAACAATTTAATGAGCCAAACCTTAGCCTCAGGTATATTGGAACAGAAACCTTTAGATTTTCTTACGTACCATGGGGCGGGACTCCTATTAATATTTCATTTAATAAAACTGAATTAACTGTAAAGGTTGGAAATAAAGGATCTATATATCCAATCTCAAACTACGATAAGCTCGATTCGATCGAGAAAATAAAGTTGCATTATTTGGAGAGATTATTCTTTTCAAATAAAGACCAATTCAGTGAAAGGAAAAGACAGTATTACGACTCCTTAGTGGATAAATATCCCGAATTATCTTCCATACAATATTATAAGTCACTTTATGATAAGTCGCTCGATTATGAATTGGAAAAGTTTTCATACACAGAGAAAAGAATTCCACTTACTTTGAATCAATATTGCGCCTTGATTGATTCACTAAATAGAACTGGATTTGTCAACCTGCCTTGGAAAATGGATTATCCTGAAGCAGTAACAGATGGAGGTGGCTATACATTCGAGGCGAATTTGAAGAATAAGTACAAGTATTTTGTTTGTGTGGGATTACCAATTGATACGCTGCCGTTGACTCGCTTTTGCCAGTACCTGATTGATTTTTCAAAACTTGACAAGAAAATCAGGTTATAATTTATATAGGTAATGGTTGAAATATCCATGATGAACTACAATGATTTTATAACAATATTTAAAAAACAAGTATTCTCAATTGGATATGACAGGCAATTGGCTTTGGCAATTGACGTTTGTAAAAAACTCTACTTTGATTATGTCGATTTTTGGGAAAAGTATCAATGGGGCGAAAAAGAAGTACTACTTGACGCAATAATATTACTTGAGCAATCGAAATCAGAAGACATAAGCCAAATGGTTATCGACAGAATCTTAAGTTTGATAAACACCATTACACCAGACATTGACGAATTTGGAGATGAATTAGCCTCTTATGCTCTAAATGCTTGCGTTGCTGTTTACAATTCAGTTCAGTTTATAAGTGATAAGCAGCCAGAACACATCTTTGATATCGGAATTTCTTTGACAGACACGATTGACATTCGGATTCAAGAACAACAAATCCTGAATGAACAAGAAATCGACATGAATCCATTGATGATTAATGCAAGGAACTATTTATTAGAAAAGTCCAAATAAAGGGCTTATTACATCATAGTTTATCGAATATCGGCCTGATATCCGAATATTTAAAGACCGTAAAGGTTTTGAATAACTGCATTAGCCCCTAAGGTTCCAAACCTTTGTGGTCCGGGAAAATGTTGAGTCATTAAGGCATGCACTTCAGGGCTAAAACCCCATCCTGTCCATCCCAAATATCCTTTCACATCATGGTCTTGTATTGAAGACCATAGAATATTATCTGCAATAATTTACAGAATTGACAATCAACTAATAATACTTTATGAAATTTGGTCTTCTTGGCAGGTCCATTCCAAATACCTAACTTTTGATATTGTTGAACAAAAGTTTGACAAAAGGAATGATGTCTGGAAAATTTACAGGCTTAGTGCTTCTTCTAAATGGAACATAAGGGAATACAATACAAGTTCAAAGCAAAACCATGGCAATATGATGGTCCCAATGGCTGGCATTTTATTTCTTTACCTTTTGATATTGCAAATGAGATTAGAGAAAATTTTAAATGGGATGAAGAAGGTTGGGGGCGTTTAAAAGTTACTGCAAAAATTGGGGAGTCGGAATGGAGAACCGCCATTTGGTTTGATACAAAGCAGAAAACCTATCTTTTACCTTTAAAAGCTGAAATCAGGAAATTGGAACAAATAAAAATTGGATTGATTATAACAATAACTATTTCGATTTAGTGTAAATGGTAACAAACATATAGTATCAATAAAGCAGAAAATAAGGGTAATAACAAAGGTCAAAATACCGCCAATTTGAAAACAAAGCGACCCATTCATGCAGATTTTCAATTCTTTTTGGACTTCAAAGATCCAAAACTAATTGACTTGTTTACAGATTTGAGAGAATTCATTTTGCAGCTGAATCCCGACTGTAACGAGCTTCTTTATCATACCCACGCGTTGACTGCCGTTTTTTCAATCTCCGATAAGCTCTCTGATGCTTTTTGTATGCTGCCAATTTATACAAACCACCTGAACTTAGGGTTTAATAAAGGCACCGTTTTGAAAGACCCACATAAACTCTTAACCGGGACGGGCAATTTAATTAGACATATTGATGTAAAGAAAGCAAGCGATTACAGAAACCCCAAGGTAAAAGCTTTGATACAGGAATCCATTGATCTTGCAATAAAGGATATGGACAAGCCGACTAAATTTATTGGAAGTACAATATCAAAAATCAAGAAGAAATGAAAACTGCTTAAACTATAGTTATGAAATATAAATTGATAAATTTATTTATTGGTATGGTTATAAGTGCTTGTTGCTATTGCCAGTGCGATACTAAAATTATTTTATCTTCTTCGAGTACAGAGATCATAAACAAGCAAAATGAAGTTATTATAAAAGATACTGAGCGGGTAACCACTATAAAATACGATACAAAAACAATAGAAATTATCACTGAAAATAATACCCGGCTTGGAACTATTGATTCAATTTACTGTAATTGGAAAATCCCTTTTAAAGAAGGCAAAACATATATCAAAGGAAGACTTAATTTTGAGAATGGTGAAGTATGGGTTACCACACTAACTATTACGGGTAAAGAAGGGAAGCTGACTCTACTGGCCGATATGGAACATCCACAAGCCAATACAATGCGTTTTTTGCTCAACAAATTTGAAGAAAATAAATAAATACACCTTTATACGTTCTGATACAATTGGAAAATAATACTGCCATGAAAAACAGCATCAATAAATTAGTGATAGCATTAATTATTACTAACCTAATGAGTTGTGGAGATTCTAAACAGAAATCAACCAACAACGACAATATAGATACATCATCTAATCAAACTGCGACAAAAAAGCCTGATATGATTGCAAATAAGATAACCCCTTGCATTTGGGTTGATAAAGATGCAAAGGCTGTAGTTGACTATTACCTGTATATTTTAAAGAATGGTAAAATGAAGGAATACCGCCAGTATAAAAATCCGCCAGAAGCAAAAGAACAAGGTGGGCAAGACAGTTTTGAAACTGCAATAATGGAAATTGGCGGAATCGAATTCAGTATTTTGGCTGCAGGTCCATACTTCAAGTTTAATGAATCGGTTTCGTTTGTTATCAATTGTAAAGACCAGGCCGAAGTGGATTATTATTGGAACGCTTTAACTACAAACGGAGGGGAAGAAGGATCCTGTGGCTGGTGTAAAGATAAATATGGTTTATCCTGGCAGGTGGTTCCTGTAGAATATTTTGAACTGATAAACAGCGATGATCCAAAAGTCAGAGAAAAAGCCATGAGAAATACACTAAAGCAGAAAAAGTTAATACTTTCAGAGCTTAAATGAAATGGGTCACAATAGCCAGGGGCTCTTTGAACAGTTGCTACTACGGAGTAATTATTGATAATTACCTATCATTAGCGTTGATACAAAGGCAACTTCTAATTATACCATTTTTGATTATTTGATTACCAATGGTCAGGCTATGACGACTACCAATTCGTATAAGGAAGATTAAAAAAAAATGCTACATAGAAATTTCAAAGTATTTCCGTTTTTGACCACAAAAAGGCTTCGACTCAGGAAACTTGATGCTGATGATGCTCAGGCCATTTTCAACTTACGATCTGATTCGGAAGTAAATAGATTTCTTAATCGAAAATTGGCCCATAATCTTGATGAAGCGAGGAAATTTATAAATGCAGTTAATGGTAATATTGATACAAACAGTGCCATATATTGGGGGATAACCTTTAGAGAAAACAATAAACTAGTTGGTACCATCTGTCTTTATGAATTTTCAGGGGAAGATCTAAAATGTGAGATTGGCTTTGAGCTCTTGACTACGTTTCAAGGACAAGGGATAATGAATGAGGCAGTAGCTGAAGTTATTCACTTTGCGTTCCATTCAATTGGAGTTCAGATAATAGAGGCCGTTTTTCATAAGGATAATCAACGTTCAATAAAATTATTGGAGAGATACTCGTTCAAGAAATCAAATGAATTTGACAATGCAAATCCTGACATTATTTGTTATAATTTGGAAAGGATTCAGGCCTAAATTTTTAAAATTCGGCACTAATTTTTATATTTTGCGCTACTAATAGAAAGACTAAATTGGTAATGATATTTGTTATATATACCCTGCCATGGACAAGCTAAGACGAAAAGCACTACTAAAAGAACTTGCTGAAAGTGATTTGGCAAAGTTTAGAAGGAACTTGCCAATTAGAGATTATTTATTTCCAAAACTTTTTGACTTTATAAATATGAAATTATTGGTAGAGGATTGTAAGAATGACTTTAGTCTTGCCAATAAATATTGTGATAAAGAGAATATCGACAAGTCGGCATTATTTAAATGGTTAAATGAACAGGGCGCAGCATGTGATTGTGAAATTTTGAATTTAGAAGATGCATTTGGGTACATGCGGTCTTCAGTTTCAAAATCAATACCTAATCCTCAAAGTAAAAAACAAAAACTTATTAGCTTACAAACCAGTAATGGATTTAATCTTCCTGTTATTCCTTCACCGTGGATTTTGACGGAAACCGTATTGGATGACAAATCTGTTTACACATTTCAAATTGGTAAAGGAACGGACTGTACTGTAAGTTTAGAAGGTTCATTTCCTCTTGAGCAATTTGAGAATGACCAATATTGGATTGATTTGTGGTTAAATGAGACCGAATTAAATTGCAGGTCCGAAGATTTAATTGTTGAAAGAACAGAACTTGATAACTATTTTAGCCTGGTGGTGAAATCCAAAAATTGGATACCTGTTTTTTACTGGTTCAAAAGCAAAGGGACGGACAAATGGCATTTAAGAATGAAAACAGGCATTAGCAGACAAAAGGGTGACGTTAAGGAGATTACCAAACTTCTAAACTGCATTGAGCTTAAAGAGAAATGACAATCTTTTGCAATAAGCTCAATTAACAATATTCAGGTTATGTGTAAAGCCACTCATTGGATTATGATTTTATATTAAGCATTTTCATTGAAAAATTTGAAGTACTCACTCTTTTCTTTTATCGCAAGTCTCATTTGTATCATTGGATTGCTGATTCACAACGATAATCTAGCAAAAATTTATCTTTCTGCTAGCGGGAAAAACAGGGCTCTATTTGGTTTAACTGAGCTTAATCGACTATATGTTAAGCTGTATTTTATTCCTTTTGCTTTAATAGCAATAATTTTTCTTTTTTTTGCCAGAAAGGAAAGGGAAAACCTTACACTGCTTATCTGTTCTTTTACTTTCTTAATGATAGCAGTATTCTGTTTTTTCTATCGATTTTGGTTGTTAATGATTTAGTCAATATAGTACAGCAAGCACTTATCTCACGTAGAATATTATCAAAATTTGCCCAATAGTAAAGTGCCAGCCATTTTTAGTATCTTCATTACAACTGCAAATTGGTATTGGCTTCAAGTACCTGATATCGCTATTTGATATAGGCTATGATTAAATGCGTTTATTCTGAAGTATCACTCTAACATAAACAAAGTACAATTTATAAGGATGAGTAAAACCGTATTGATTACAGGAACTAGCAAAGGCATTGGATTGGCGCTTGCTAAGACATTTCTAGCGAATGGTTATACGGTTATTGGAACCTGCAGGGCAGGAGATAGCAAGGACTTGCAACATCCAAAGTATACAGTATATCCACTTGATTTATCAAGGCTTGAGAGTATACAGAAGTTTGAAGCAGATTTTAAGGATCTTAAAATAGAATTAGATATTGTTATTAATAATGCTGGAATAGGACCGGATTTGGATATGGAGTATCCTGAAGAAAACAGTTTCAAGCAGACATTTGATGTAAATGTTATAGGAACCACTTTTTTCACGGAGCAAATTTGTAAGTATATATCACCCAATGGTAAAATAATCAATATTTCTTCCAAAATGGGATCTATAGAACTTTGTGAATTGACTGATTCCGTAGCATATAGGATGTCAAAAGCTGCATTAAATATGTATACGAAGATTTTGACCAACAGGTTGAAAGGAAAGCAATCTGTTGCTTCCATTCATCCCGGGTGGGTGAGGACCACAATTGCAAAGAGTAATGTAAATGGACGATTGTCGCCGGAAGAGTCTGCACGCCGGATTTATGAATTTGTAGTTAAGGAATTTAGGTCTGGAATATTTTGGAATGTGGAGACGCAAACAGAGTGTTCTTGGTGAAAAGTACTCTACAACTATAATTATTATATTGTTCAGTTCTTTTTTCCCAGTTAATCCTTGTTACAGTAAGTAGTAAGATATAACCCATTCGTATAAATTCAAACTGATGACGAGAAACTTAGAAGTACTTCTTACTGATTTGGAAAAATATATTCCGGTTTATGAAAGACAAGAATTGGATATTTCTGCATCGAATATCGGTTGGCAGATTGAGCACTCCTTGCTGACAATCGATCGAGTCATTGAAAGATTATCAAAAACAAACAAAGAGGAGTATAAATGGAAGTTCAACCTACGCAGGTTTTTTATTATGGGGACTCAACGAATTCCGAGGGGAAAAGCAAAATCGCCCAAATCGGTGCAACCCCAAAATGAAATCAATCAGGCAACACTTGAAATACATTTGAAATTAACAAGAGATAAATTGAAAGAAGTTATACAATTAGATCATCGACAGTATTTTGAACACCCGTTTTTTGGGCATTTACGATTAAAGCAGGCCATAAAATTTTTTGAAATACATACAAAGCATCATTTAAAAATAATCAAGGATATTAATGGCCGGGACTAATGCATTATGAGACTTTGTTTTAATAAAATGTGTTCCCTTTTTATAAATATACTTTACCAGATATGCAGAATAGATTCTTGTTTTTAAGAAAAATTACCATTGTTACCTTTCTTGTCATTCATAGCATATCCATACACGCACAGGATATTTCTTCAAATGAGATAATCAGCAGCGAGAAATTATTTGATTTGCAGTTTACCAAGGCAAAAAGAGATTCCATGCTGAACCAGTTGAATGCTAACCTAAGGCTCTACCGATACCTGCATGGATTTGATTTGCCCAATAGCGTCCCTCTTCCCAATTGGTTTGACCCTGTGTTGCCCAATATGACATTTACTACTAAACAGGAACCAATACATTGGACAATTCCAGTAAATGTAGCTCTGCCAAAAGATAGTAACCAACTGGCGTTTTATTCTATCGCCCAGTTGGCATCTTTACTAAAGTCGCACAAAATTTCATCTGTACAACTCACCAAGTTTTTTATAAATAGATTAAAAAGGCATGGTGATACATTGCATTGTGTCATCAGTTTTACAGAAGATATTGCTATGAGGGAGGCTAAACTAGCTGATGAGGCATTTGCAAAAGGGGTTATTAAAAGTCCCTTGCAAGGAATTCCTTATGGACTTAAAGATTTGTTTGCTGTAAAAGGTACAAGAACCACATATGGTACTCCACCCTTCAAAGACCAGGTGGTAGAGGAAGATGCTTTTGTTTATAAGCAATTAAAAGCTGCCGGGGCTGTTTTGGTTGCCAAATTATCTATGGGAGAGTTGGCGATGGATGATATATGGTTTGGAGGTCAGACTAAAAATCCCTGGAACCTGCAGCAAGGATCTAATGGATCATCTGCCGGATCAGCATCTGCAGCTGTTGCTGGACTGGTTCCCTTTGCTATTGGAACAGAAACCTATGGTTCTATTGTAGCTCCTGCTGCGGTTTGCGGAGCTACCGGACTTCGGCCAACATTTGGCAGTGTTGCAAGAACCGGTGGTATGAATCTGGCATGGACTTCCGACCGTATTGGACCTATTTGCCGTAATGCGGAAGATTGCGCCATTGTATATGCGTATATACACGGGAGCGATGTGTATGACAGGGCTTCACGAACTATGCCGTTTAATTACTCAGATAAGGTAGATTTGAAGAAGATCAAAGTGGCATATGCCAAGAACTATATCGATAGTTTGCCAGCTAACAGTGCAGAAAGAGGGGTTATTAAAACATTGCAAAAAGCAGGTATACAGGTTGCACCTATTGATTTCCCTTCCAACTTACATACCAATGACCTTCTAATAACTATCTGGGCGGCAGAATCGGCAGCTGCATTTGATCCGCTCACCCGATCGGGTAAGGATGACCAAATGGTACAACAGTGGCAAAGCCGCTATCCAAACATGTTCAGAAGTGCCCGATTTATCCCTGCAGTTGAATACCTGAATGTTTGTCGCTTGCGCTATATGGTTATGCAACAGGCCTTCCCATTACTCAGCAAATACGATATAATTATTGTACCCAGTATGGCTGAAGAGCCTATGGCACTTACCTGCCTTACCGGTAACCCATGTATCACTTTACCTGCTGGAAAGGCAACAGCGGGTAATGCACCACCGAGCATTACATTCATTGGTGGTAAATTGTATAGTGAAGCTGTTATTGCGGCATTTGCCAACAGGTTTCAGCAGCTAACCCGTTATGAATTGCAACATCCGCCTATGTTTACAAAATGAATCCTGAAATAATTTTAATTTTCGTTATTTCATTTTTCAGCTGATCAATTGTAATTTACATCTAAGAGTTTTTGGTGAACAACTTAAAGTCATGATATGAAAAAGTCAAAACTGGCAATTTTTGCACTATTTCTAAGTTTGTTTTTATTCTCACTCAACTCATTGTTAGCGCAACAAAAGGATTCAATACGGATAGCTGCAATTCCACATGGCATGGCCTGGTATAATGACCCCATTAAATTTTCATTCAGGAATGGGGTGTTAACAATTCTGGCAGGACCAAAAACGGATATGTTCCGGGATCCTAATGTTACTTACAATACCGATAATGCGCCTAAGCTATTGTTTACAGCAGACGAAGACTTCGTTTTTTCAGCTGCCATACAGCATTCATTTGCTAATAAATGGGATGGCGGCGCCATAGTTGTATTGGAAGATAATATGAACTGGATAAAATTTTGTTTTGAAAAGGACTATACAGGAGCCAGGAGAGTGGTTACTGTTGTAACAAAGGATATTTCTGATGACTGTAATTCTGCAGCCATTCCCGTTGACAAGGTTTATTATAAATTAGCAAAGGCCGGAAATGTAATAACTATGTATTATTCCCTTGACGGAAAAAAGTGGTTATTGGTCAGGCACCTTCAGTTCAACAATACTAAATCCCTCAAAATCGGATTTTTAGCACAATCTCCAACTGGTGAAAAGTGTGAAGTGAAATTTTCGAATATTTATTATGCTGCTAAAAAGATAAAGGATCCTTATGCAGGTGAGTGAGTAAATGCTTTCTGGATATCCTGGCTAACTATCAATGGATATTTTACCCCATTTTTAAAATAAGGGTCAAAAAATTTGTGCAACTCGAAAGTTGCACATATATTAGCAACCGGAAAGTTGCATAAAAGACTATTGAATCATGAAAACTGATATTTTCCAGGCGATAGCTGACCCCACCCGCCGGGCTATTTTAGCGTTGATTGCCATGCAGGCATTAACGCCCAATGCCATGGCAGAGAAATTTGATATGAGCCGTCAGGCAGTATCAAAACATATTAAAGTACTACAGGAATGCGAATTGATTAAACCTGAGCAGTCGGGAAGACAGATATATTATCACTTCAATCCCCAACGAATGAAAGAACTCGACAATTGGCTGGCCCAATTCAGGAAAAACTGGGAAACACAGTTTAATCAATTAGATAGTGTATTATCAAAAATGAAAAAGCAACGAAAATGAGTACTAACCTGCTATTTGATTTCACAGTAGATAAACCAGCAAAAACCATTTATATAACAAGGGAGTTTGATGCTGAACTTTCATTGGTTTGGGAAGCCTTCACAACAAAGGAATTACTCGACCAATGGACGGCACCGCCACACTTCTTTTGTCGGACAAAACATATGAATTTTGAAGTTGGGGGCAAACGGTTTTATGCGATGGTTAGTCCGGAAGGACAGGAACGCTGGGTTCTTCAACGATACACATCCATCACCCCAATGACCAATTTCAAATTATTCAATTCATTCGCTGATAAGGATGAAAATCCTGATTTAACAGGTTCGGAATGGGATTATAATTTCAGCGAAGAAAATGGTATCACGAAAGTGAACATAACCATCTATAATGAATCCTTTGAGCGTATGGAAATGCTGCTTGAAGGCTTTACAAAAGGGTTTACTATTACATTGCAAACACTTGAAAATTTATTAGCGGGATTATCTAAAAGATGACAGAATAGAAAACATACTTCATAATTCATTCTTTCAATTATGGACATTAAAGCACAGATCAAAGAGTATATCGCTGGGCAACCTGAAGCGAAACAAAGTGAAATGCAGGAATTGCATAATATGACTCTTAAACTGTTACCCAAATGCAAGCTTTGGTTTCTGGATGGGAAGAACAGCGAGAATAAAGTTGTTTCTAATCCGAATATCGGGTATGGACTTCAAACAATGAAGTATGCTGATGGGAAAACGAAAGAGTTTTATCAGGTTGGACTCAGCGCCAACACAACCGGTATTTCTGTGTATATAATGGGAATTGATGATAAGACCTACCTGGCTAAGACCTATGGCAAAAAGTTGGGTAAGGCAAGTGTTACCGGTTATTGTATTAAATTCAAATCATTGAAGGATATAGATATTGATACGCTTAAAGAGGTCATTCTGTTTGGAGGCTCAGCTAAGAAGGAAAGTAAATAAATCCTAACCACTATTTGTACATCAGCAAATTAAAACAATGAATAGTTCATTTTTATTAGCAAGCGCCACTATAGCATTTGGGTCGATTTCCATTCTTTGTCTCCTGATCTTACATTTTGTAAGCTCAGAATTCAAACCTGGTTTCAGGATGGTAAGTGAATATGCCTTGGGAAAACATAAATGGCTATTGACAGTTTTCTTTATTAGCTGGGGACTTTGTTCAATATGCTCAGGAATTATGCTATGGACAATTGTTAGTTCAGGCTGGGCAAAATTTGCTGTGGTTTTAATGTTTCTAACAGGCATAGGAGCAATTATGGGAGGCTTATTTGATGTAAAACATAAGTTGCATGGACTTGCATTTGCTATAGGAGTCCCATTTATGCCTATTGGTGCTTTGATTATTTCTTATCACTTAATAGATAAAACAGAGTGGCAGGGCCATAGCTCTACTTTATTACTTTCTGCTCATAGCATTTGGATAAGTTTGGTACTTATGGCTGGTTTAATGATGTATTTCTTCTCCAGCCTTAAAAAAGCGGGCATAGCTTTTGGGCCGGATGTACCCCCATTGACAGTATTACCCAAAGGAGTTATTGGTATTCATGGATGGGCGAACCGACTATTGGTCTTGTGTTATTTACTTTATCCTATACTCGTTGCAAGCATAGTAGTTAAATCAATATAAATATTAAAAACGATATCATGTCATTTCAGGCATATATAGATAATATCAAAGCCAAGACAGGTAAGACTCCTGGTGATTTTAAAAAATTAGCTGAAAAAAAGGGATTTATTGTTAAGGGAGAAATCAATCCAAAAACAAAAGCTACTGAAATCACCAATTGGCTTAAGGAGGAATTTGAATTAGGGCATGGTCATGCGATGGCTATATATGCTACATTCAAGGGGAAGACTTCTTAGAAGCTATAAAATTATTTATTCTTTAAGTTCGCTTTAAATATCCCATTTGGCTGTACCGAAGTAAATGAAATGGCTCTGTTTTCATTCATTTGAAAAGTAATAGTATAGCCTTGTTTGTTTTTAACTGTAAAGATATCTTTTGCAATAGGCACCATTTCATCATCTTCCTGACCAGCCACTTTTGCTATAAGTTTCCCTTCAACAATAACCAGGATAACGTCCATCTTATATGCTTCCAGAGTGTATACACCTGCATATTTTTCTAATTCAGCAGGGCTGAGGGTGTATTTACCTGATTGAGTTAAAACAAGAATTTTGTTTTGAGTTCTTATATCGTTTTTTAAGGACAAAGCTTTTTTGTAATTCGTTATGGCATTAAGAGAATCTTTTCTTGCTATATAATAGTCGCCATAAGAATCATATACATTATTACTGTTTGGGAAGTTTTCGATATTCAGCAGAAACAAGGCCTGAGCTCTTGCATATTGTTTCTTTGACAGCGCATCGTAAGCCAGATAATTTATGAATGCTTCCGGTGGTGCATTTTTATATCCTAATTCATCTGATATCTTTTTATAATGCTGCCTGTATTTTCCTGCTATATTGGCCGATGAATCACTTAATTCCCTGGTTGTGATATTTATCTGATAATAGTCGAAAATGTATCGTAACCCATCATATTCGCTTATTAAAGGAACTGAATTATGATCTTCAGTGGCATAATATTTCATCGAATATTTTAATTGCGAACCGGTCTGGCTTTTAAGGAATTTATCCAGTGAAAAAATGGATCGGATATGCTGTGTTTCTGCTGACTTGTCATTCTTCAAATTGGCTAAACTCATTCCGGCAGGCATAGTATTGGCCGTACCTATGAAAAGTCGTTTGTTTTTCAAGTTATTACTTCCTAATCTGGAAACTGTGTTTTTGAGATGTTTTTCATTTTGATACCACATACTTGGATCAATAGCAATATATGCATTGAATATTGCAGGAGAATTGGTGAGTATGTCAATGGCAGTAAGTCCTCCAAGAGAATGACCTATTAATATTCTGTACGGTGCCGTCTTGTAATTCTTATCTACATAGGGTATCAGCTCCTTTTCAAGGAAATTTACAAATGGATTTACCTTTCTAACACCAGCAGAATCGATTGAAGATGGAGTGAGATCCCGGAAGCGGTTGGTGTTCTCTATACCTACTACAATCATTTCGGGGATAAGTGTATTTCCATTAGCCTGACTTAACTGCTGAATCATGCCTACTGTAGAAAGGAAGTGGGCATCTCCATCCAGTACATAAACAACCGGATATTGTTTTGCAGGATTAGGGATTATGGCCGTTTGATCTGGAGAGTATATCCAGATACGTCTGCTTTCATTTAGTGTTTTTGAATAAAAGTTTGTTTTATTCCCTATTATTATTCTTTCATTATTCTGGGCATTTGTTGTACTTATAAAAACAACAAATAAAACAACCAATGATATTATTTTCATCAGGAATTTGATTTATCTGATTCAACATATTCGAGAATATCTGCAGGTTGACAATCCAGTGTTTTGCAAATAGCTTCTAATGTGCTGAAGCGGATGGCTTTTGCTTTTCCGGTTTTTAGGATTGACAGATTAGAGAGTGTTAATCCAACTTTATCAGATAATTCATTTAGCGACATTTTTCGCTTAGCCATCATTACATCGAGGTTTACAATAATTGGCATAGATTATACGGTTAATTCGTTCTCTTCCTGAATTTCTATTCCGCGTTTGAATATCTGTGAAACGATGTAAATCATTCCAGCCATGAATAAGTATTCATCTTCGCCATTTTTAGCTGCCAACACAATACCGGTATCCTGGGTTAGATAATGAATATAAATTTTCCAAAATACGCTGCCAATAATCCAAACAAAGAACAAGAGGTAAGCGATAGTTTCTATTTTTCTTTCTACTTTAATTGAAAATGGCGATTGAAGGGTAATCTTCGACAATAAATCAAATACCACATACCAGATCAGGGATTTCAAGACTGTAACGGCAATAGTAATGCTCATGGCATACACAAAATACCAGACACTATGCTGGCGAATACTAAATACATTTAGGTCTACCTGGTAAGTACGCTGTGCCCATTCCGGGTTGATAAAACTTGATACTAATGTAAGCAACTGGCTACCCCATGTAATAGAGTAACCTACTGCTGCCAGCAAGGCTAAAATCTTAGAAACCGTAAGAATGGTATCTGTTTTCGCTTTCATCATTTTTCGTTTAGAAAGCAAATATAAATAAATATTTATTGATAAACAATAAATAATTGTTGAAAAGAGGCATATTTCAAAGGTCTTGACTCAATTCTTGTCGATCAAATTCTTATCTAACCATTTTAATCTCATTTATTTAGATAGCTTATGGACATCGGATAATATCGATAATTTTATTTTTTCGAATAGTCCTGCTCAACAATTCCCTTAACTGATATTTTATGGCTGAAAATCCATTCAGAATAGTAATACATATGGTTTCAAGTCTTGATGGTTATATAGCCAAAAAGGATAATAGTGTTTCCTGGTTTGAAACAACAAGTCATTATGAAAAGGGAGTAGTGGGACAAGATCCAGAAGAGTTTCTAAAGAGCATCGACTGTTATATAATGGGCTCCCGTACTTATGAACTAGCTATGGAGCTTTCAAAAACTTATGGATGGGCCTATGGCGACAAACCAACCATTGTAGTTAGCAGCAGGAAACTTACTGACAGCAGAGAGAATATTGAATTTTATTCTGGTGACTTGGCAAAGCTTGTCATTGACAGACTGAAGCCGAACTACAAGAACGTTTGGCTTGTTGGTGGTGCTTTTCTTACAAAGGAATTCATTCATTCAGGATTAGCGGATGAAATCAGGATGACCATCCTCCCGATTATTCTTGGAGACGGGTTGCCATTTTTTGATGCAATAGGGCAGGAGAAGCAGTTGTATTTAAAAGATGTGACTGCATATAAGAATGGGATGGTGGAGTTGTGTTATGGGATAAATAAAGAAAAGGTTGTAAATGGTTGAAAACCTTAAAGGTTTTCAACCGTTTACAACTTTATTTACAAATAAGTGATAAGCAAGGTTGTATAGACATTGTAGCAAAACCGAACAATAAGTGTATCGAAAACGTGCACAAATCATGTTTATCTATTTGTAAATATTTGAATATCAAAATGTAATAGACTGGCATTTCAATTGTGCTTTTTTGCCTATATATCCCGGGGATGCTAAAAAATTATTTAAAAACCACAATTAGAAGTTTGCTCCGAAAAAGGAGTTATACCATAATCAATATTGCAGGTCTGGCGGTTGGAGTGGCTGTGTGTATGATGATATATATTATCATACAACTTCAAACCAGCTTCGATGATTTTCATTCAAATAAAAGGCGCATCTATCGTATACTCACCGAATCACATCATGCAGGGGATGCTGCTATTTCTAAAGTTAAGGATGTTCCTTTTCCATTACCAACTGCATTAAAGAAGTCATTTTCACAGATAGATAAAGTGGCTCCCATATTTGCAAGCCACGACGACCAATTGCTGATACCAGACAAAAATGGATCTACTGCAAAGGCATTTAAGGAGGCGAAAGGTGTGTTTTTTACAGAGCCTTCATTCTTTTCGATGTTCGATTTCCCTCTACTCGCAGGATCATATGAATCTTTAAAAGAGCCCAATAATGTGTTGCTGACAAAAGAAGTTGCCGAAAAATATTTCGGCGATTGGGAGACTGCTATAGGTAAAAGCATTAAGCTTCAGGTTGGTGGATATTTATTTGAACATGGCACGGAACTCTTGAAAGTTTCCGGCATACTTGCTTCTATCCCTGAAAATACCGACTTCCAGCTAAAAGTTGTAGTTGCATATAATACTGGCTTTACTGGAAGTATTATTGCAACATCTGATGATTGGGAAGACAGGACAAATGCAGGCTTTGGGTGCTATATCATGATGCAACCAAATGCATCGGTTGCAGATTTTAATAATCAGCTAAAATTGTATGCAGCAAAATTTCAATCTCCAATCAACAAGGATATTCATTTTGCGCAGCCGCTAAGTGAGGTTCATTATGATTTACAAGCTGGCAATTATAGTAACAATACAATCAGTAAGGAGTTGCTTAATGTTTTATGGTTGATTGCAGCATTTATATTATTGATTGCCTGTGTGAACTTTATCAACCTATCTACTGCTCAGGCAGTAAACAGAGCTAAAGAAGTTGGAGTAAGAAAAGTGTTAGGAGGAAATAAGTCTCAATTGCGAACACAGTTTATTATTGAAACATTCCTGATAGTTTTATTTGCAGTTGTTATTGCCACAGGTATAACATTCCTGACATTGCCTTATGTTAATCAACTCCTCGGGCTTTCTTTATCTTTCAAAGCATTAAGCAGTTTGTATAATGTTTTATTCTTAATAATAATAACTGTTGTTGTAACAGTCTTAGCCGGTTTTTATCCTTCCATTGTTTTATCCCGTTTTAATCCAATTAATGCATTAAAGAGTAAACTCAATGTAAATGCTGGAAGAGGAGTTTCGTTGCGGAGGGGTTTGGTGATATTTCAATTCATCATTGCACAAGCATTGATTATCGGAACCCTGATAATCATTAAGCAGATGGGTTATTTCATGAATCAGCCACTAGGATTTGATAAAGAGGCTGTGATAAATGTCCCCTTTCGTGTAGATAGTCTTAGAATGAGCCGGCTCGATTATTTACAAAACAAACTGATGCAGGTGAATGGGATACAATCTGTAAGTTTTGCTTCCAATACTCCGGTTGAAGATGGTAATGACACCTGGAGTACTTTCAAGTTAGATAATTCTTTGAAAGAAGAGAGCTTTAAAGTCATTACTAAATTTGCTGATACTGGCTATGTGCCAACATACAAATTGCCATTGGTTGCCGGCAGAAACCTCAAGGCGTCGAAATTCACGCAGGAGTTTCTGGTGAATGAATCACTTGTAAGAAGTCTGGGCTTTTCGAGACCTGATGAGATACTGAATAAGGAGATTAGTATTTGGGGAGGTCAGATAAAGTGTCCTGTAGTAGGTGTTTTGAAAGATTTTAATGACCGATCGTTGCGAAATGAGCTTGCTCCATTGCTCGTTACAACAAATAATACGATGTACAATCAGGCCGGAATAAAATTAGCTACTTCGAATATGACTATAACACTTGCTTCTGTTAAGCAAATATTCGAACAGACATTCCCTGATTTTGTATATGAATACAATTTTCTGGATGATAAGATAGCCGGCTTCTATAAGCAGGAAAGTCAGTTGGCGGAACTATATAAGATATTTGCAGCCATTGCTATTTTCCTGAGCTGTCTGGGTTTATATGGGTTAGCTTCTTTTATGGCTGTACAACGGATAAAGGAAGTGGGTATTCGAAAAGTATTAGGAGCCACATCAGGTAATATCGTATATCTGTTCTCAAAAGAGTTTATTCTGCTTATCCTTATTGCTTTCTTTATTGCCTCCCCAATTGCATGGTATTTCATGAATAACTGGTTGCAGGATTACGTATATAGGATCAGCATCAGTTGGTGGTTATTTGCTGTAAGTGGTATCACCGCTATTGTTATTGCTCTGGGTACAATCAGTTTCCAGGCTATAAAGGCTGCGATGGCCAGTCCGGTGAAGAGCCTGAAATCGGAGTAATATTGAGCGGTGGTTGTAAACGGTTGAAAACCCTTAAGGTTTTCAACCGTTTACAACCATACATATAGTAAACTATCGTGTTTGTATATATTATTAAAAATTAAATAAGGCTATAACCTAATTTAGGGTAATCAACCATTCAACTGTATATTATGTATAATTTAAGTAATATGAGAATAGCCTTCCTTCTGGTAACCATCATCTTTTTAAGCTCCACTGCCTATTCACAAAAAACCTATTCCAAAGAAACACTGGATAAAATTCGTGAGGTTGAAAATAATATTTCCGGAAACCTTTTGCTTAATGATGAAAAACCCGGAACCATCATTGAACGTATGGCAAAATATAAGGTTAAGGGATTAAGCCTTGCAGTGATTCATAATTATAAAGTTGTATGGGCAAAAGGATACGGATGGGCTGATGAAGCAGAGAAGAGACCAATGACAGCTGCCACATTATTTGAACCAGGATCCATTTCCAAATCATTGAATGCAGTGGGTATATTGAAATTGGCACAGGATAAAAAATTGGATCTGTATACCGATATCAATACCTACCTGACTTCCTGGAAATTTCCTTACGATTCACTTTCAAAAGGGAAAAAGATTACACTGGCTAATCTATTAAGTCATACAGGAGGACTAACGGTTCATGGATTCCCCGGACATAATATCAATGGACCTATTCCAACATTATTGCAGGTATTGGACGGGAAATCGCCTTCTTTTACACCTGCTGTTCGCAGTATGTATGAGCCTAGTGTAAGGCACGAATATTCAGGTGGTGGCACTTCTATTTCTCAAGTCATTTTAACTGATATAGTAAAGCAACCCTATGAGGTTTGGATGTATGAAAATGTTCTTAAGCCAATAGGGATGACTCACAGTACGTATGCTCAACCACCAGCACCAGCACTCAGGAAAATGCTTGCCTCTGCTTACAATAGAGATGGTCAGCCAATAGATGGGAAATTTCATGTTTATCCTGAGCAGGCTGCCGCCGGTTTGTGGATGACACCTACTGATTTATGTAATTATATAATCGATATGCAATTGGCCTATCAGGGTAAAAAATCGAAAGTGCTGAATGCTGATATGGTGAAACTGCATTTAACTCCCTATATCGATCAAAGTGCTGCCATGGGAACTTTTATCGAGAATCATGATGGTGCTATGTACTTTCAGCACGGTGCAGGTAATGATGGGTTTTGCGGACAGTTTTTTGGAAGTCTTGATGACGGTAATGGAGTTGTCATATTCTTAAATACCGATTACTATAAAATTATCCCTGAAGTTATTAATAGTGTAGCAAAGGCTTATAATTGGAAGAACTTTTACAGGGAACCGAGAAGAAAAAATAGTATAACTGTTGATGAGAAATTAATAAAAACATACGAAGGCGTGTATTTATATGATGATACCTGGGCAGCCATTGGTAAAAAGGATAATGAGTTTCATTACTATGCGAATTTTACCTATGCCAAAATGTATTTCACTTCGCCTACAAGCTTTTTCAATGAAGAATTCCAGGCGGAGAAGGATATGATGAAAGATGACAAGGGCGATGTGATAGGGTATAGTCGAAAGGTGAATGGAAAGGAGTTCCCAATGGCCAGGAAAATCACAAATATTGATACGCTTAGATTAGCTAATCAGTTTTTTGGCGATATAGCATGGTATCTTTTTGAAACCAAAAATTACAAAGAGGCACTAGCTTATTTCAAGCGTGGTACAGAAGTTTATCCGGAGGACTTGAATATGTTAATCAATATGGCTCATCTTTATATTTTTAACAACGAGTATACCAAGGCCAGGGATATTTATAAAGCTCATCAAAAAGATATGATTAAACCGGGCTACAGCTGGGAAGATTTGATGAGGGATGATTTCAAATACTTCAGAGACAGGAAATATGATATGAAGTTGTTTGAACAAGTTTTAGCGGAGTTGAATATTAAGAAGCTGTAAAATAGAGTTGTAAACGGTTGAAAACCTTTAAGGTTTTCAACCGTTTACAACCAAAAGATCTACCACATTCTGAAATCAAGTTGTAGCCCGTTCACAATTTGGAAATTTTCCCCTATGTAGTATTTAAGAAGTTTAACTCATAAACAAATTGTTTTATTGAGGAGAGTAGATTGTTTGTAATTTACAGAAGGTTTTATTTCTTGTACAGATGAGCTGTGAATCGCTTTCAATTACCTAATTCTTTTATAACCCTTTGATATGGTTTCCCGCTTTTTGCCTATTAGTTTTCTTTGTGTCTTCTTTCTGGTTTTGTTTCCTGATTCGTTATTGGCGCAGGAGAATGCATTTTCCCGACAGTTAAAAGCCTCCGGATATCTAAGAAGCATATTGATACCAGATTCGGCAGATATGGGATACACCCGCTGGAAGAGTAAGAAGGTCATTAAAAGCCGGTCTCTTCCCTTATCCTCCGACTTTACTTCATTGCAATATAAAGGGCCAGGTGTGTTACGGTTACACCATGATATACATTTTACTGGCGAACAAGCCATAGAGTTTGCAGCGCCTTCATCCCTTCCAATTAAAAACCCCAGCAACCGCAGTTATGCTTTGCAAAGAAATGATACGTCCTCTTGCTCAGGAAAATATTCAGCAATACAATAGGATCAGTGTATGGGTTAAACTGGAGGCTCCGGGGTTTTATTCAGCGTTTGCAGGACTGACCCTATATAATGAGGGAGCTCATATTATGCCAGTACCCGGACGTTTCGAGGGACAGCATTATGTAACCGTATACCCGCAGCAATGGATGCAATTGATTTGGGAGATACCAGATCTTTACAGAGATAAGGTTACTGGAATTTCAGTAAGCCTCATGCTTGGAGGCTCTCCTGCAGGAGCTAGCGATAGTCTTAAGTTGCAAATCCGTGACCTCCGCCTTGAAACAGTTGATGCTGAAAAGACCAGGGGCTTCGATTTGAGGAAGGGTACCATTGCGTATAGTCATACAGGATATACCAAAGGCAGCATGAAGCAGGCCCTTGTTCAGAATGTAATCTCAAAAGATTTCCAGTTACTCGATGGAAAAGGATCGATTGTATTCAATGGCAAAGGGAAGGAACTTGAAAACGGATTTGTATTGCTTGATTTCAGTTCCTTTGAAAAACCTGGTCAATACCGAATAAGGCAAGGAAATAAGCTGTCTGGTAATTTCCCGATAGGTAGTGACGCTTATCTGAGTACAGCCTGGAAAACCCTGAATTTCTTTTTTGCAGAACGATGCGGATATGATCAGGCTGGTATACACCAGGAATGCCATAAGGATGTGTTTTGTGTTCATCCCGACGGCAGGAAAATTCCCGTCAATGGTGGCTGGCACGATGCCGCTGATTTAACACAGGGACTCGGGAACACGGCGCGTGGCGTTAATGCTCTCTTAGAATTGGCAGCATCAGTCCAAAAACGTGATCCGGTATTATATAACAGAACACTTGAAGAAGCACGTTGGGGATTAAACTGGATGCTGAATACCCGTTTTGGCGATGGGTATCGTCAGGGTGGATTGATAATTGGTATCTGGACAGATAACCAGATCGGCACAAAGGATGATATGGAAAGCAAGGCCACGCGTTCTTCATTAGAAAATCTGCATTCAGCCCTGACTACTGCCAGAGCCGTGCCTTTTTTTCAGGAGAAAGATCCTGTTTTTGCCAATTGGTGTCGTGAAGCCGCGATAGCGGATTTTAAATATGGAGTAGTGGCTCTTTCAGATGTTGTAACAGAAAAAAATGAAGTGGAAGTGTATGCTTTGGCGGCATGGGCTGCAGCAAGACTGTATCAACTTACTCATGATAAAACTTATCTGGAGAAAGCGGCTACTTATGCCGATGTAATAATGGAATGCCAGGAGTTGAAGAAACATGTGATGAATGGACTATTCCACTGAGAGGTTTCTTCTATGCATCACGGAAAAAGCAGCGACCATTGGAGTATTTCCATCAGAGCCAGGAAGAAGTAAATATTAAGGCGCTTACGGAGTTACTAAAGTTGGCTCCAGATCATCCACGTGCCGGGCAATGGCGGACTACCTGTTTAGCCTATGCGGAATATCTAAAAGCTATTGCTGGAATAATTCCTCCATATGGTATTTTACCGGCTGCTGTTTATCAGTTGGATAATGCTGATTTCAAAGGAATTTATCATGAAGGAGATCAGGTAGGCATGCCTTCAATGGAAGAGTATAATGCACAAGTGAAGAATGGAATTTTGCTGGGAGGGGATTATTATTTAAGGCGTTTTCCTGTTGCCTATCAGTTCAGGGGATTTCATGGGGTTATGCTTGGAAAAGCGCAGGCCGCTTTATTACTCTCAACTGTTTTTAAAGATGAAACCCTGAGAAGTATAGGGACGCGCCAATTAGAATATGTGGTTGGGTTTAATCCTTTCGCCATGAGTACAATATATGGAGAGGGGTATGATTACCCGCCTTTGTATGGTGCTTATCTGGGAGATGTAGTAGGAGCAGTGCCGGTAGGCATTGAAACCTTTGAGAATGAAGACGCCCCTTACATGCCGATGCAGGTAAATGCCACCTATAAGGAAGTATGGATGCATACTACTGCTTCAGTGATGTGGATAACGGCATGGCAGTTGGGGAGATAACCTGTTTGGAAATGGATTCCAGGTATTATAAATGCTATAAAAGCCAGATCCTTTTGTGATAGAAATTTCTGTTATTACTTATTGGTAATTTAAAATCTACTGAATGTGAAACCAGAAGAAATAATGTCTCTTTTCGGCTATTCGGAATTTAGCCCGGAAGTAATGTTGCTTTTTAAGAATCTGGGTATTTATGGAGAGCGCCCGGAGAATAGTGTCTGTTGGCGGACTTATCAATCAAAGACCTTAGATGTTACATTGGTATTTAAAGGGAAGAACAATTATAATAGTGATTACGGTCCAATCAATAAATCCTATACAGATTCCCATGATGAATCCGTATTAGAGGAAATAAATTTAGGAAGCCATAAAGGGAATACAAATTATCCTTATGCGCTCCCCTTTGATTGGGTTTTTCTGATACAGCTGAACAGGTAAAGAAGAAGATTGGGAAAAAGCGGCTGAATCGTCAGTGACAAGTTACGGAAGCTATATGCTGTTTAATACTGAAGCTTTTCAATATCTGACTGGATTTAATGAATCGGGTCATCTCATTTGGATAAGGATAATGCCTCTGGAACTAAGTTTCAAGAAAAAGAGGGCGCTGACCGTTTCTCTCAATAAGCAAAACAAGAACATAAACAATTCAGGCCTTCAACAACTTGCAGAGATAAAGAACCAGACACCTGTTGTTGATTGGGAGAAAAGAATGCAAGAGGGGGATATGAATTTTTCAGCAGCAAGTATTTCTGCTACTGATATGCTTTTGAAGGAATTTATTACTAACCTGATAAATGCCACCGAAAAAAAGAATGCAAAGGCGGTATATACTGCTACAAAAAAGCTAGTGCTTGGTCTTAATAAATTAAACGATAAGTATGATTGCTTTATTGATACGATGGAAAGGGATGAACTAATAGAATTTCTGCAAAATGCTATTCGATTAACGGATTTGTTATTGATGAGGGATTAGATATTACAGAGGAGTGGAGAGAGTGGTAATTGACAAGTCTGCCATTTGTAATTCTTGAAATTCAAGTTCGTAGCAAATTTTGCAAAATTTAACGCTGCAAATCAATGGTTCTTTAGAATAATACCGAAATTTAAATCACTAAAAAAGGTAAGTATCCCTAAAAACACCCAATGATATGTTGGAAACCATATAAGCCTTTATGCTTACTGATTCTCGCCTGTCTTTCAGTTTATTCTTCTTTAGCACAAAGCGGTACGAATTCGAAACGGCTGGAATTCGTATCTGATAGTATTGTTAAATTGGAGATTTCCAGTTTTTCAAAGAAGCAGAGCACTTCATCTGATTATACCACGATAGAAAAGATTCCATTGATTGAAATTCCATTACAACATTGCAGCGATAGTGAAGTAGCTTTTTCTCTGAGTAAGTTCAATAGCTCTGTCAGCACGTTTATACATCTCTATTTTAAGGGGTATGCTCCTGATAGGAAGCTGGATTCCATATCTGTAGTTACGCATTCCCATTTTTTGGTGAAGATGCCTCGGAAAGCATTTGATGGTATAAACCAGAATTTATCATGCGATGTAACCGGCAGGACCGGGAAAAAGGCATTGTTGGTTTCTCCAAATTATAAAGCTTATTACGCTGCTAATAAGCGAAGGATGTATATCTATATGATAGGTGGATCAGAAGGAAGTAAATATGAAGTAACTTGGGTGTTTGTGGATGACAAGTATTTTACAAGAGTCGTGGATAGGCTTTAGTGACAATTTTGAGAATTCCAATGAAACTCACAGCTATTGGTAAATCCTACAATTAAACTCCTGCAATGGTCACAATTGAAACATTGAGAAAGGTTGCCCTTTCATTTCCAGAAGTAACGGAAGAACCTCATTTCGAAAAATCTTCATTCAGGATCAAAAAGAAAATATTCGCGACGTATGATGATATAAAGAAAAGAGCCTGTATCAAGTTATCTGTCATTGATCAGGATGTTTTTTCATCAGCTGACAAGACTATAATCTATCCTGTAGATAATAAGTGGGGAAAGCAGGGGTGGACGCTTATTGAAATGAAAAAGGTCAATAAGTCTTTGTTTATAGATGCTGTTACAACTGCCTATTGTGAAGTGGCGCCTGAAAAGCTGGCAAAATTGGTAAGGCCCGATGGTGAATAGGGTAGATTTGGTTGTAAACGGTTGAAAACCTTAAAGGTTTTCAACCGTTTACAACCAAATCTTTTAATCAAGGTGCATTTTCGGCTGATTCAGGCCTGGCATTCCTTCGTTTTGTATCTAAAGTATGTGTGAAAACCGCACTGGTACTAGCTTTTGCGAAAATTGAATTTTCCTATATTCTGATTAAAAAAGAGTTGTATAGATTGAGGTTTTATACAATTGTTAATGAATAGTTCCATCAGTTGGTTGTATATGGTTGAAAACCTTAAAGGTTTTCAACCATATACAACCTTATTTCATATTACACCGGCAATACAATTATAAACTCCGTCCCTTCCCCTTCCTTTGTCTGCACCTTCAATTCCCCGCCATGCGCTTTTACAATATCGTAACTCAGGCTTAACCCAAGTTCTGTTGCCCAGTTGGTTTGGTGGTGAAGAAGGGCTGGAAAATCTTATCAAGGATGTTTTGTGGGATGCCATTGCCATTATCCTTTACTGATATAACGAATTTATTCCATCGCCAGAGTTGTATTTTAGAAGTTTGGTGCTTACACTCACTGTTGGATCGTATTGTTTTGCTGCTGTGGTTGTTGCTTTTTCTTTTCATCCACAACATAAAAGGCATTGGTGATCAGGTTGAGGATTACGCGGCCGATATCTTGTGGTATGATAGTGACAGGAGTTATAGTATTATCAAAATCGGTCTTTAAGGTGGCGTTGAATGATTTGTCTTTTGCCCGTAAGCCATGATAAGCTAAACGCAGGTATTCATCGGCTAATGCATTGATATCTGTAGGTTCCTTTAATGCTGTTGCTTGGAAAGGTAGCATGCTCTTGCAATAGGCATCAGTACGTTTAGCAGATTGACGCTCAGTTGCCATAACATCGTCAGCAATATTTTTACTTCTTCCCAATTGCCTTTATTTCCTCTTTAACTCTTCCAACAATCTCTTATTTACTTGAAACAAGATGACGAAGTTCAATGGGTTCTGGATTTCCATGGGCTATGCCTGCGGTGAGTCTCCAATGAAGCCATCTTTCAGATTGGATCAATTGTGCTATGGATTTTTTAAGTCAGATTAATGTTTTTTCCAACACTTCGTTATCCTTCTTTTTGACTGAAACGATAAAGATTGTCTCGCGAGAATCAACAATACGGCCAATAAGCATAGAGAAATTCCGAGTAATAGAAGATAGTTTATTGGTGCTTTCCAATTTAGAAATCGATATTTCCTTTCCTTGATTTGTTGTTCTATTTCCAAAGCTGATAGTACGGTATTTGGCTTGATCTGTCTGAACACTATCTTGTAAATTTATATAGGTCCTATATGCATTCCTTGATTTGAAATGTCACCAGTTTGTTCATATAAGTCCCCAAGAGTTTATAGTCTTAAGAGCATTTTCCTAAATTTTTGGACCACATTTTCTTCAGTAAGAGGGAAATTCTGCATCAGGTAGCCTGTTTGTTTTATCCTAATAGGATAAATAATAATCAGGTTCTATAATTCCAGACCGGGTGATACACCGATATTATATGGTTGATAAGATTCCAGCATTGTTGTAACAATGATTCAGCTTCACTGTAGGCCCGGTTTGAATTTTATATAAGGCCTTAATCTGTAATAGATAGGCTGAAGAAGCTGGATAGGTGAATTCAATAAAGGTGTTTTCTGCCATAGTTATAAAAGAAAGGCACACTATTTCCAATTGGATTAGATAATATTTTCGCTTTTGCTAAAATCCTGCTAGCATATAGCAATGAAGCAACACCCTTTTGGTAGGTCCATTTACTTTATAGAAATAATTAATAGGCTTTATCAATCAACATATAAATGTAATTGGCACATTGTGCATACTGGTCTGATTCAAGATAAAATTGACCACTACAGATGTATTGTTTATCCATCCTCTTAATCCGTTATTAACACTGTCAAAAAAAAAGTTTTTTTCAATAACCAGGCTGCTATCAGATAACTGACTGATTTTTCATTAAAATAGCGGGTTCCATTAAGCCGATTGTATAATATATCCCGACTACCCAATAGCAGGTGGAAATAAGAGAATATTGTGTTTTCTTTTAAGTAATAATTGCTTCTCTGTATAATAATAAAGCTTCTGGCAATCTGTCTGAATTTCTAGTAGATTTGAGAAACGCCAAAATCCGTCTAATATATCTTGCATTGGGCGATTTTGTAGTTTCCAGCTTTATTAGAGTGTTTACTCCATAGGAAATAGCCTTGATTACATTAGAATTATTGAGTGCCGCTAATCCACTTAACTTAATACAGGTAAGGTATATCTTCGTCAGTTCCCTTTTTTAAATAGCTCATTTCGAAGCTAATCTGAACAAGTTCAGCACTAGTAATTATAGCTGCGTTGAGGATAATTGGTCACATCAAAGGTGGCCGTATCTATACCATTGGGGGTTTTGCTTTTTTACCAACATGTACATTGAATCCAATTTTGACTGCTGAGCTATTGATGGAAGGCTAAGTGCACATAGTAGTAAGATAACCAGCAAATGCTTCTTTGTATAATTTTTATCTAGCTAACCTACTTTATGATGGTAATTGGATGATAAATGCTTTGAGCTTCCTGTTTTCTTTATTTGCACTAATCCCCACCATGCGCCTTCACAATATCATATTAACATAACTAATGTCACCTGTCCGGTTTGTCGTAAAGAAGGCTGAATATTTTATCAAATACTTTTGGAATTCCATTCCCGTTATCGGATACGCTGATTAATATATTGTTTCTGTCTGTTAATGTGCGAACGGATACTATTGGCTCGTATTTGGAGTCTCCCGATTTCTTTTTTTCATTTACTGTGTAAAAAGCGTTCGTGATAAGGTTCAATATCACACGTCCCATATCCTGTGGAATGATATTCGCTTTTCCGATGGCATCTGAATACTCTGTTTTTAAAGTAGCATTAAAGTTTTTATCTTTTGCACGAAGACCATGATAGGCTAATCGCAGGTACTCATCTGTTAAGGCATTGATATCAGTCAGTTCTTTTTGACCGCTGCTGGTTCTGCTATGCTGTAACATCCCTTTCACAATGCTATCTGCCCGTTTGCCGTGATGATTTATTTTTTCAAGATTCTGAATTACGTCGCTGGCTATTTCTTTTGCTTCAACAGTATCTCCTTTATCGATAGCGATTTTCATTTCATCTAATAGTTCCTTGCTTACTTCGCTGAAATTATTGACGAAGTTCAAAGGATTCTGAATTTCATGGGCTATCCCAGCTGTCAGTTCTCCCAATGAAGCCATCTTCTCAGACTGAATCAATTGCTTTTGAGTGGCTTGTAGTTCTGTGAGTGCCTCTTCTGCTTTTTGTTTTGCTTCCTTGATAGCCATTAAATCTTCTTCAGCCTGCAGGGCATGTGCTTCCGCTATCTTTAAGTCGTTGAAACGGGTGAAAGTGAGATTGAATACAGCAGCAAAGCGTTCCAGTAAGTTTAATGTTTCAACAGGTTGTTCATCGGGAGAAGCCATACCAATAAATCCCTTGCTGAAATACGCAATCTCCTGTATTCTTCTTTTTTGTTTTAATCCATCTTTGAAAGGCACGCCCAGTCGGGTGAGATGGCTGAAATAGGATTGCAGCTCTTCCCCCTGCATATCGATTATCAAGGATTTCTGCTGTTGCTTCCAACCCTCATACATCTTAGCCAATGACATATTGGATACCAAATCGGTAGTAAAAGATCGGCTTATTTTTGTTCCATCTTCTTCAGTCAGCCAGAATTCCGCATTATCTTTTTCCTCATTTACTATCGATATAAATAATCTATTGGGTTCTATGCCGAGACTTATTAATTGCTGGAAAACTACAGCAGCTGTTTCTGCCAATTCCTCACTTTTTTGCATGGCCAGAGTTCGACTTCTTACTCTTTCCAAAGCGGTTTCTATCTGTGCTTCTTTTGCCTGCGCTTCCGCTTTTTGCAGATCCAGGTAGCGACGGTATGTTTGACCGAATACTGATGCGAATCGTTTGAATATTTTTTTCTGCTCTTCAGTTAAATCAATCAGAGCAAATGAAAACAAAGTGCCTTCATTGAAGTGAAATTCATTATGGAAGATTTTTTCGGGTAAGGAACGGGTATCGTATCGGATAGGATATCCCGGGTAGCTATTGATGGCATTGTAATAGTTTACCATATCATCCCCTTTCAGTTCATATGAATAGTATCCTTTTTTTTGCCGCCAGGTATCAAACGCGCCAAATAATAAAGGATGCATGTTCATATCAAGCCACCCAATTATGATTGTTGTTTTTTTGTTTTCATCTGTTGAAATGGTCCACACTTCCATATCACCGGGTTCGTGCATGATACCGATGCCACATCGTATTGTTTCGATGCCAAGCCTTTGGAGTTCATCAACCATTACAGCAGCAGTTTCTCCAACATCCTGGCTATTGTGCATTGCCATTGTTTTGCTACGTACTCTTTCCAGCGATGTTTCAATCTGAGCTTCCCTTGCCTGTGCTTCTGCTCTTTGTAAGTCGAGGAAGCGGGTATAGGTTTGATCAAATACACTACCGAATCGTTTAAAAACAGGGTGAGATTCCGGAACAGGCTCATAGGTTATGAAAAGCAAAAAGCCCTGTGAAAAGAAAACCAAATGAAAAATCTGGAACTCTGGCAAGTTCCCACCATCTTTTACAAACTGAGTCAGCATTTCACCCACAACAGGTAGTTTGCACATATATTCATAATGCAAAACCAGCTCATTGCCACCAATGGCTTCTACATAAAATGATTCGCCACGTTTATAAGCTTCATGAAAACGGATAAACGAAGGGTCATCAGTAACAGGTGCCTTGAAAGGCTGTTGAATAATACCAGCACTGCTCATCCATAATGTGAAGGCCTGATGGTCTTCGTCCCAAATACAGTAGCCTGCACTCCACGCTGGCATTCCGAGTGACTGTACTTGTTGGAATAGAATATTTGCTGCTTCTGGAAGTTCATTACTCTGTTGCATAGCCATCGTCCTGGCTCTTACTCTTTCTAACGCTAATTCAATTTCTGCCTCTCTTGTTTGTGCTATAGCTTTTTCAATATCAAGATATCGTCGGTACGATAATTCGAATACATTTCGGAATCGTACAAACAAATCCTGTTGCTCTTTGCTAAGAGGCTCATAGGTAGAGACTCCCAGCGCTACAGGTCCTAAGGAAAACCAGTAATAGTTAAGTGAGGTGGCAGTAGCTAAAAAGGAATCCACAAACTGATTAGTCGTTTTTTGAAACTCATACCAATCCTGAACTTCGTTTCCAAAGAGGCTCTTGAAGAAAAATTCATTCGGCCCCTGGAGCATTTTTTCTATAAAGGCATTTGATAATTCATGGTTATTGTACAAAACTTCTGTTGCTAATGTTTTATCGTGTTTTGCATAATACTCATAGTTCATATAGGAGCCCTTCTCTGGATATATGATTGCCGTTTGAACATTTCGAATTTCGAGGACACCTAATTTTTCTAATTCATGCGAGATTGTTTTGCAGATATCAATCATATCATCAGCCTGCTTCATACCCATCGCTACTGTACGGACTTTTTCCAAAGCGGTTTCAATTTCCAGCTCCATGTTTTTTGCTTCCAGTATCTTTCTTTTTTCTTCAAGCTCAATAATGGTTTCATCAAGGAGAACAGCTGTTGTATGTTTTACTTTTTCAGTCCGCTGTAATTTAAAGTTGGCAATTTCCAATTCCTTATCAGCAGTTTTTGCCGATTTTATAAGAATCCCTTTTTCTTCTTCAGTCAGGTGCTGGGAGTTTTGAATTATATCAATGATATTTTGAAGATGCTGGTTCATTAGCTTGGCAAGTAATTTATTTCAAGAATTGGCAATATGGTATATGTGATCAGTGAAATCTATTTCTCTTTCAGAACTACGGTACAAGCAGTAAAGCCATGCATCTCTAAATTTCCATTTGTGGCACGGGCCAGTTCAGCATTACTGAACATCCCTGCAATGGGTACGTTCCATACATTTTGGACACCTTCAATTTCTTCACTAATCAATGGTCCTAAGGAAAGCAGCCTTCCTGCGCAATTGAATAATAGCAGTGCATCCGCTTCCGGTATTTCGTTTGTTTTTAGTTCTTCACAATTATGAATCACTTTTTCGACAACATCAAATTCAGGTGGTAACGAAAAACGTATTTTGGATCCTTGTGGAACATGTCCGGTGCAATAGATGGAATGGTCGTCCCAGTCTACTAATACGCCTGCCCGCATTACCGGATCACCGGTTTCTCTTTGTAGTTGAAGTGTAAGAGCGATGGAATGTTCCAGTGCAAAGTTTTCCGGAGTCACGTTTTCCAGTCCGCCGTATTTTATGGTAAGGTCAAGCGCCGGGATATCATCAATTGTATAAACGTGATTCCCTACGCTTTTAGTAACTGTCCTTACCGTTCCTATGGCTTTCCATCCAAAAGTAGCCCTGCCCTTCATTATGATATGATCTCCATCAAACACTACAACTACGATTCCGTTATTTGTTGATATGTGATTAGTGAATACATAGCTGTTTTTGAATTGAAAATCATCCCCTCCCATTGCCCCATTTACATTCACTTCTTTACCAAGAATGTCTTCAAAGCCATGAAGGAGTTCTTCGGCATCCGCATTGAGATTACTGACGCCGATCAGGAAGGAAGGGTTTTTGAATTTCTCCTTTGCCTTTTTGGCGATTTCCTGGGTAGTCAAACGATAATTGGTGCCGGCATATTCAGTACAGATAATATGAAAATAGCAGGGATTAAGATCCATCAAAAGGATTGCGCTTTCGCCAGATGAGATACCATCACCAGTAAACTCTCCATTGGTGGTGATGCCATAAATGGCAATACCTGCTTCATCGAGCAATTGGCATATGGCCGTCCTGTCTTGTTTTACAGATAAGAATACAATGGCGAGGGTTGGTTTATAGCCATCCGCCATGCTCTTAACAAGCGAAGACTTTATTGATTCTGTGCTACCACCATTGATTGTTTTCGATCTCATATTATGTTTTTAGACAGAGCTTTATTAGAAAAGTCCAACTAATTGAATTTATTCATTAGCCGGATGTTTAATGAGACAATGAAATAGAGGTAGCAACAATAAAATTGATTCAAAACAAGTGTAAAACCAGCTCATTTATACCGTCAGTTTTCCAATCAATCAGGGCATTTTTTCAGGGGGGTAGATATACAAGTAAATTTATGTGATTGGAATGACTTTTCGGTGGTGTTAAAGCAATAAGTTTTCGCTTTTCACCGCAGAGACGCGGAGACGCAGAGTTGTTATCTTCCGCGTCTCTTCGTCTCTTCGGTTAAATGTATTTGCATTCAGCATCTAACATTTCTCCCTACATTAACTTTTTGACCTGTTTTGCAGACAAATATTGCCGTTTTGTCTAGAATTCCCTTCCACACCAGTACAAGTAGCAACCTTTGCTAACTTATTAGATGGTACATTTAATTCATGAGAAGGTCGATTATTGTAATTATAAACATTGGATTTTGGTTATGCTACCTCCTCTTGGTATTAATCATTCTGGGAGTTTACTATAGAAGCAGTCCTGGGTTTGTAAGCCAGGAATCCAGGATATTGAATGCTTTGACAAGTATTTTCTTTTTTGCAATCGTCCCATCGATTATATCATATTTTTCATACTATTTTATTTTGTTCCCTAAATATCTAAAACAGAAAAAATTTCTTCTTTCAATATTCTATGGTCTGCTGATTTCAGCAACAGCTGCCCTCGTAAGCTATATTCTATTGCGCTATTTGATAGAGTCCGGGCATCTGAAAGATTTGGACCAGGGAGGGAAAAACGGACGATCTACTGCCTTTAGGACTATCATTGTAATGACCTTTATTGGTGTGATTTGTGGAATAGTTGCCCTGGTGATCAATGGTTTTATTACATGGTATAATGAAATAAAAGTGAAAGAGCTGCTTAAGGAAAAGAACCATGAAATGGAAATGGAATTAGTTAAACTACAATTAGACCCTCATTTGTTATTCAACACTATTAATAATATCGATGCACTTATATTAAAAGATGCTGTAGCGGCATCAGATTATCTGAACAAGCTTTCTGATATAATGAGATTTATTCTATATGAAACAAAGCCGGATAAAATAGCACTCACTAAGGAAATAGAATACATTGAAAAGTATATAGCGTTGCAGAAAATAAGGACAGCAAATGAAGATTATGTTCAATTTTCGGTAATGGGTAACATTGGTAATAAGATGATAGCCCCCATGATTTTCATCCCTTTCATTGAAAATGCATTCAAACATGCAAATAATAAGAAACTTGAGAATGCCATTATTGTCAATATACTGATAGAAGACTATACCATACAAATGATTTGCGAGAACAGGTTTGAGTCAAAATTGAAAGTGCCACATGCATTTGGTGGTTTAGGGAATGAATTAATCCAAAAGAGATTGCAGCTTATTTATGCCGGTAAACATACACTGGAAGTAAACAAGACTAATGAATTGTATAGTATAAAATTAACGATACCAAATGGATAAATTTACCTGCATCATAATCGAAGATGAACCACTGGCGCTTGACAAGACAAGGGATTTTGTGAATAAGGTCCCTTTTTTGCAGCTAAGCGAGACGTTTGATAATGCACTTACGGGTTTAGCCTATTTGAACAGCCATAAGGTGGATATTCTCTTTTTGGATATTAATATGGATGAACTATCCGGAATAGAATTGCTGGAAAGTTCAAATATATCCAGCCAGGTAATCATCACTACTGCCTATCAGGATTATGCTTTAAAAGGATATGAGTTACAAATAACAGATTATTTATTAAAGCCGTTTACATTCAATAGGTTTTTGCAAGCTGTGAATAAGGCACAGGAGAATATTATCCATCACACTTTGGAAGTACAGCCTGAATTCATATTTGTAAAGACTGAACACAGACTGGAGAAAATAATGTTGAACGATATTATTTATATAGAAGGGATGAGGGACTACCTCAGAATTCATACTCTTAAGAAAAAGATAATGACCCTGCAGAATTTTGTAGAGCTTGAAAAGTTAATTCCTGCCACTATAATTTGTCGTGTACATAAATCTTATATGGTTGCATTGAATAAAATCGATTCGATAGAGAGAAATCGAATTAAGATTGGAAACGAGATGATTCCAGTTTCTGAAACCTATAAGGAAACATTTCTTCAAATCATTAAAAGCAGGGGCTAAACCTTGCTGGCACTTGCAGATTAAAAAACAGCTTTTGAAGATAAACTTCCTTGCCTTGCATAGATGAGTTTCTCCCCTCTTTTGTCTCTTATATTTTTGCTTCAGTTATTAAATATTAAAACTTTAAAAATAACATTATGAAGCAAGCATTACTAGCAGCACTATTGGGAACATTTATTTTTTTATCCTCAACAGCATTTGGTCAATCAAGCAGGAATTTTTCGGGGCAGAATTCGCATGAAACAAGATCAGCTCACACCTATCTGGATCTTATGATTAATGTGGTTAGCACAAGTATCAATTATGGGTATGCCAATACCTCATTATCGGATTATAAGAAATTTGGGAATGGGTTACAAGCAGGTGCTTCTTTCCAGGCAGGAATAACACCAGGATTTTCTTTGGTTTCAGAGCTTTATTTTATGAGAAAGGGCGGTAAACTAAAGTCCAATAATCCTTTGACTACCACTGAATCCAGCCTCCGATTAAATACTGTTGAATTACCAATACTCGCACGCTTTCACTTTGGATCTTTCTATATAAACGGTGGTCCTTCAATAGCATATACTATTAGTGGTGAAAGAAAAATTGACAAAAAGTCTACAAAGATAAGTTTCGATGATTCACCAGAAGGTTATAAGCGTGTAGAGGCTAGCATCCAGGTTGGCGCAGGTTATGAGTTCCCTTTCAGGAAGCGTAGAATTGCTTTGGATATTAGATACAATTACGGATTGACTGATATCACGAATAATAAGGAGATGTATAACAGGGCACTGATGATAAGTGTACATTTTTCAAAAGCATGGAGAACCAATCCACTTGGTATTAATTAAGATTTTGATTAGAAACTTTTCTAGAGCAGAAACTTATCTCCTTATTCTCAATTGCATTTTATGAACCTATCAATAAATTCGACGATCATTTCTGAGAAAGCTATAATTGCTTCTCCAATGGATTCTAAAAGGAGAACAGCGTTAGTAGCAGGTATTTTTTACCTGCTTACTTTCATCTCCATTCCAACTCTTTCATTGTATGTTTCAGTTCACGATGCTGATTATGTTTTGAGTCGGGGGTCTGATAGCAAAATATTTTTGGGGGCGATATTGGAATTACTGGTAGCGCTCACTGGCATTGGAACTGCTGTTACACTATATCCAATACTTAAGAAGCAGAATGAAGGTATGGCCTTAGGACTCGTAGCTTCCCGTGTTTTAGAGGCTAGTACAATATTTTTAGGAGTTGCCTTTCTTTTATCAGTTGTAACACTACGTCAATCCGGAGTTGGACAAGAAGCGCTTTCTGTCAGTCATGCTCTTGTTGCCCTTTACGACCGTGTATTCCTTATCGGACAAAGTTTCATGCCTGCCATAAACGATCTTTTACTGGGCATGCTTCTTTATCAAACCAGATTGGTACCAAGAGCTCTGGCATTGATTGGTATTATCGGAGCCATACCACTTGTTGCTGGTGATTTGTTTGTTTTATTCGGATACATCGATCAGCATTCACCTTATGCTGGTGTATCGGCTCTTATGGTAGCGGTGTTTGAGTTCTCGTTAGGGGTGTATCTTGTTTTCAAGGGGTTCAAGAAACCATAAAAATTTATGACGGAGACGTGGCCAATACAAGACCTTGATTTGAAAGGATAACAGGGATACACAGGATGAAGGTGTTTCTTCGAAACACTTTTTGTCTTATACAGGATTAAAGGATTTAAGGAAATACAGGATTAACAGCCAATACAAACTGGGATTGATGTGATTTATTTGATTAACTGTGATTTGAACCTGTCATTGATCAGGATTTAAGTAATTGTACACACAAGACCTTGATGTGAAAGGATAGCAGGGATGCACAGGATGGAGGTGTTTCTTCGAAACACTTTTTGTCTTATACAAGATTAAAGGATTTAAGGAAATACAGGATTAACAGCCAATACAAACTGGGATTGATGTGATTTATTTGATTAACTGTGATTTGGACCTGTCATTGATCAGGATTTAAGTAATTGTAATTACAGGATCTTGATGTGAAAGGATAACAGGGAGGCTCAGGATAATAATTCATTTGAATACATAAATAAAGCATTGCCGCCAATTGTCTCATTTATTTTCTGATATTTATCATGATTGATATTGTTGCGCACCTGATATTTGATTTTAGAAAATGATTATTTTAGTGTCTGATTGAACCTGATTATATATTTCTGGTATTATGTGGAAGTGTAATATAGTTTAAGATATATTCTATTCTTAAAACAGCCCTTAAATTCTTGCTACGATGAGTTATGATTTATACTTTTATAAGAAAAAGGGATCTGGACTTACTCGAACTCAGATTACAACCTATCTGAACTTTAAATTAATGCCGTTTGATGAAAGTTCTGGGCAATGGTTTTTTGTAAATCAGGAAACTGAAGTTTATTTTATATTTGAAACAAATGATTCAGTTGATGACTCAGATGCCATCGAATTGTATGAAAACTTTGAAGATTTCGATAATACTCGGTTTGTATTTAATATAAATTATATGCGGCCTTCATTTTTCGGATTGGAGGCTTTTCAATTTGTTGAGAAATTTTTAAAAGATTTAGGTCTATATGTTCTGAATCCGCAATCTGCCAATGAATTACCCTATTTACCTGCTCCAGGGGAATTATTTGAGAATTGGAATAGGACTAATCTCAGTGCATCAATGAATAACTACGATGATGAATCAAATTATTACCCGATTGATAAATCAAACCTGATTTGGGAGTATAACTTTAATAGGAAGCAACTGCAAGAAAAAATTGGAGCAGACTATTTCGTTTCCAGGATATTTTTTTGTAAAATATTTGAAACAAAAAAAGTAGCGACATTTTCTACGTGGGCAGAACATATACCAAATATATTACCTCAAACAGATTATTATTTATTATACCGGCAGTATAAGCGATTATTTAAAACAGTAAATGACAGAGTTCTTATTTCAAGGGAAACCCTTTATGAAAAATTTGGAAACTATTTACTAGACTATCCTTATATGGATTGCAAGATTATTCATCCAGAAAATGCTTTAAAAGTTAAGGGCATTTTCAATAGTTTAGAATCTGATATAAAATATGGAAAATATTTGGATAGAATCGGGATGGATACATTGTATAATGCAAAACCGTAAATATTTGATTTAGAATTCAAAAGCTAACATTTTTGAATACTAATTGCAGAGTTGCATCTCCCAGGTAAAATGTATTGGCTGTTTATTCCCAAATTTTCAAATTTTCAAATTGTTTTCAAAACTTATAAAACCCCTTCATCCTATTCAACAAATTCTCTTTCTTTCTTCTCGAAACCTCAATCTCTGTTCCATCAGATAATAGCAATGCCCCGCCTTCACCTCTTATATATTCTTTTACATGCTCGAGATTTACGAGATAGGATTTATGGGCCCTTACGAAATTACTGTCGGCTAGTAGCTCTTCGTATTCGTTAAGTGGCTTTGAAGCAAGTATTGGCGGACGGTTTATGAATTGGAAAGAGGTGTAGTTGCCGTTAGCAATGCAGCAGATGATATCCTGAATCACTACCACCTGAAAGCCTTTTAATGAAGGGATGCAGAGCTTCATCTTTTGAACCACATTACGGTTCTTTATATTGTGAAGTAGCGTATCCATGGTTGGTTCGGAAGACGGTGTTTGACCGACTTCTTTTTGTAGTATTCTTTTTTCCGCTCTTTTCACAGCCTCCATCAATAAGTCTTCATCTACCGGTTTTAGCAGATAGTCAACAGCACTGAAATGAAAGGCCTGATTCATATAAGTGCTATGGGCAGAAATGAAAATGACTTCAAAAGGAATATTTCCTAATTCACTGAGTAGTGCAATACCGTTTTTTTCCGGCATGGCTATGTCGAGAAATAAAAGATCGGGTTTCAATTTGTTAATTTGCTCTATAGCTTCGTCTGCACTTGCGCAGGTTGCTATTACTTCAACCTCCGGACAATTCAGCTGAAGCAACTTTCTTAAAGAAGCAACACCTCTCGGTTCATCATCTACAAGTATAGCTCTGATTGGCTTCATATATCCTTGTTTTGGAGTTTTAGTTTTATGGTTACAATAGTTCCTGTGATACCATCAATATGGCGGTCCGACTTATCTTCTATGGAAATACTGCTTTTCATGTCATATTTTTCATTCAGCAATTGAATACGGTTACGGATATTTTCAATTCCAATGGATCGCTGTAATTCAGGCATTCTCTTTTTTAGCTCCAGAGATTGATTTATTCCAATGCCATTATCTTCAATAACACATACTAACTGATCATTCTCCTGACTAAAACTTACAGAAATATCAATGAACTTGTTATTAGCTCCATGCCATATCGAATTTTCAATAAATGGCTGGATAAGCATTGGCGGCAGCAATACTTCATCTAAAGGCAGATTATCTGTAACATGTTGTTGAAAAGTGAATTTACTGTTTCGTATCATTTCCATTTCAGCATATCGGTTCAGGTAATCCATAGTGTTTCGCAGAGAAACAAAATGCATCAGGGAGTGTTCTAGTGTGATGCGGATGAGATGCGCGAATTTGGTGAGATATCGGGATGCATCCTTATTCTCGTCGTTCAAAATCATTTCCCGTATGCTATTAAGACTATTAGAAATGAAATGCGGATTCATTTGAGCATGCAAAGCTTTCATTTCTGTTTGCGCCAGTTTCTTATCGATATTAGCTTTAGCGCGTATTTGTTTGATACGATATCTGTAAGCTCCAATGGCTATCAGATCAGTTATGCATATATTTGAAACGAGAAAAACAATCGACTGCCACCAGGGTTTTTCAATTACAAAACTGAAAGCACGTTGTTTTTGCTCTCCCCACTTTCCGATGGCTTTAAATTGGATGGTATAATCGCCAGGGTTGAGACCTGATAGATTTAAAGTTCGAACTCCTTTTAATGGTATCCATTCCCCATCATCTTTCATTTTATAAAAGAAACGATAATTACTGTTTTCATAATCGATTATTGAAAAATAAAGGGAGAGATTGTTTTCATTATGGTTCAGTGATACACCATTGGAAGGATGGAATACGGATCTTGCATTATTTATACGGATCTCCTGGATGAGTATATCATTCGCTTTGTGTACTTCATTTGAGGATTGTGCAGGGAATTCTGTTACAAGCTGATTTGTGAACAGATATAGTTTGTTGGTGATGGAGTCGAATTCGATTACTTTTCCTTTAGGTACTTCTTCGGTGTATCCATCACTAAAATCATATACTACTGTTTCTTTGGTTTGGATATTAAACCGGGTCAGGTTATTCGCGCTTCCCAGCCAAATGACATTTCCAATGATTTTGCTGAAACATTCAAGGGCATCTGATGGCAACCCTTCTTTGATACTATATGAGTACCATTCCTTCTCTTTTATTTTGTATTCAAGAATCCCGTTTTCTACATTATGTATCCATAGTGAACCATTACTATCTGCATTAAGCATCAGTATGTCTTCATTGAATTTTTTAACTCCTCCATAAACCGTGATGAGTGTATCGAATTGGTTAGTGGAATTATTCCATCTGGCTAAGGAGTGGCCACCAATCCAAACATCTCCATAGCTATCGTAAGCGATACTTTTGATTTTCGCAAAAGGCAAAGCAGGGGTTGTTTTCGGAGTAAAAACAGTAAATGTTCTTGTAGGTACATGATAGCGCGCTACAATACCGTTGAGTTGACTGCACATCCAGGCATACCCATCATTACGAACAGGTGCTAGCGTATTGATTCCCTGATTCACTTCAGAAGGCATCGGTACTTTACCATAATTATCTGTTTTGGTATCGAGCCATAACAGTCCTGCGCTGGTACCGATATACAAAGTGTCGGGATAATACATCTGTATACTGTTCACTTCGTTCCAGGGAGAATTATTTTGAAAGAAATTGACCTGCTTTTTTACTGCTTTTGTAACAGGATCCACAATCACTAAGCCTTTGTTTAGTGAGAGTCGTCCAAGATATAAATTCTCTTTGTAGTGGAATGCAGCACTCAATCCACCGGTAACACTATCAGTATTACTGGATTTAATTTCATAGGTGGTAAGAAAGCGGCTTGAATTGCTTTGTTGTAATAAACCTTTTGAAGTGCCAACCCATAACTTGCCTGCCTTATCCATTTTCAGACATAATACCTTGTAGTCATTCAGATAGGAGTTAGGATTCATGGTTACAACTCCGGTTGATTTATTGAGATGACATATATAAAATCCGGTAGTGGCTCCGTTAACCGCAAATGTGCTGTCTGTCAGCTTGTATATCTTACTTTCCCAAGAGAAATTTACTTTTGAAATTGGCAGAGCTGTACTTACTGTTTTTTGCGTTGAAGTATTATAATAAACAATGCTGTTTTTTACAAAATGAAAGAACAGGAGTTCCTGTTTGTTAATCTGGAAATGATGGATAAGTCCCCTGTTTTTCGCAGTTGCAACTGGTGGGAAATTAAAAGGAGATTGTTCACCTTCTTTAAATTGGTGGAATTGATTGCTTTTACTATCAAAATGAGCGACAGCATTTTCTTCTACAAATACGAGCAGATCGCGATTGTTTAATTGTAGCATATAACGGCCGTAGAAGATTCGCTTCTTTCCAACATCATTTAGGCTGTAGGCGTCGTTCCTGAATGTTAGTTGCCTGTTCTTATTGAAAAGGTAAAATCCGGTTGCGGTAGTTAAAGCGATTGATTGATCTGGAAGGGCTATAGCATCCCAGGCGGTATTCCTTAATGAACTGAATGCAGTACTATCTGGTATAAAATAGTCCTTTACAGTAAAATCTTTCGTGTTTATGATTTGGAAACCTGACCTGGAAATTACCCCTAATTCATCTTTACCAAATGGTTTCAGGTTCCGGATTATTCCTGAAGCCAGCATCAATGGTTCAGTATTATTTGAATAGTTACTGAACGAATGTCCATCAAAACGGTTAAGCCCAACATCAGTACTTATCCATATATAACCCTGATCATCCTGTTCAATAGCTGTAACAAAATTATGGCTTAGTCCATCTTTCGAGGTATGTAGCTTGAATTCACCCGCATAATAGTTTTGCCCATTGACATTGCTGATAAAAGCCCAGCAAAGCAAAAAGGAATATATACTCCGCCTCAATTTTAATCTATACCACATTCTTTTTTTGATTCAGTCATTATTTGAAGCTACTATAATAAGACAAAATTCCTTATCCCGACTTATTTATCTCGTATATAATGATGCAGAAAGCTAAAGAATTTGGGTCAAATAAAGTGTATGTAAAAGCAAGCTGAACTTTATCAATATTTCACTACCGGACATACAGTAATCGCTACCGGTAATGAAAATGGATATTAATACAAGGTCATATAAATTATTTTCATTCACCATTTTAATTCAGTGGAGCCTCTTGAATTGGATGGGGAATTTCAAAACATCTTCAAATCAATCAGAAATGAAACTTTGCCATTCAGCTTTTCTTTTTAGCATTTTAGCTATCAATTCTTGTTCGGAGGAAAGTAATAAGGCTTCGGAAGAAGCTGTTGCCAAAACTACAGTTAGTCAGGACACAACCGTGCCTGCTTCATATTATATAGATGTACACGACTTAGAGCCAGGCAAAGTGACATTTGATGCAGTTAAGGGTGCTCATGAAAAGGATTTGGCTACGCAGGGAAAATATGATGTGAAATTCGTGAAGTACTGGGTAGATGAGGCAAAAGGGAAAGTCTATTGTCTTTCTCAAGCTCATAAGGAAGAAGATATTACCGCTACTCATAAGGAAGCCCATGGATTACTGCCTTCTTCAATTTATCAGGTTAGTGAGGGAACAGAGGCTGCGTTCTCGGGGAATAAGAACATATATCTTGATGTTCATGAATTAGGTGCTGGGAAAGTGACTGCGAAAGATGTTGCTGGTGCTCACGAAAAAGATCTGGCAGTTCAAGGAAAGAATGGCGTCAATTTCGTGAATTATTGGGTGGATGAGAAGAAAGGTGTTGTGATGTGCTTATCTGAAGCTTCAGATTCCAATGCAATTAAGAAAACACATCAGGAAGCGCATGGATTGGTGCCAGCTTATGTACTTACTGTTAAACAAGGCCAGTAAGCGAAATTCTTTACATTATTTATAATCAGTTCTTAACGCTCTATTGAGGTTCATACACAATCTAATCCATTAACCCAGACCTGTTAGTTACCGTGGAAGCCTTCGTTTTCAAACGAAAGTTTCTGCGGTTTTGTATTTAGGAGTACCTGTAAATCCATAATGCCCAACACATTAATCCGGTAATATGTATTTGGGTTAGCCATAATTATACCACCGGAAATACATATAGCCATACCGTTTAGGAAATGCCGGAATATGGCATCTTATTTTTATTAAAATTTGGATTGTTTGACCTTAACTGAAGTATATGAAAATTCGATTATTCTGCATTTTGATTGCCAGCTTACATTTTGTCAACAGCTACTCTCAGTATGTTGGCATAGGGGTGGCTAATCCTACACTAGGTCGTCTACAAATAAATGGTGGAGTAGGAAAAACGACCGCTATTTATGGAGGTGATGGAAAGGGTATCTCCCTGCAACGCAACTTTCCGGGTATCGGTTATAACCAGTATGATACCAGTTCGCCAAGGGTTTTAGGGAGTGGGATAAGTTTACTTCAATATCTCAATACTACTACAGGCAGCATGATGTTTAATTTCTATAATACGAATACGGGCCCTAATACTCCCCCTTTGATAAATCTCGGGAATATGACAATCCGTCAAAATGGGAATGTAACACTTAATGGATTAGAACAGAATGCGAGCCTTTTCGTTAAAAATATTAGTACATCTAGTTCTGCTACATGCTACTTGAAGGGTACAAAGTACAAGTCAACATTTATAAATCAAATCGATCAATCAACTGCAATAAATGGTGGTATTGATTTAGCTGATGTACTGATAAATGACCAGGCTACTTTGGGGAATGTATACATGGGAAATGGAACCAGTAAAATCGGAATCAACCGTTCTAGCCCTCAAGCATCCCTTGAAATTGGGCAGTCAGCTAACAACAGAGGGTTAATATTAGTGAATCCTGTCAGTTTCAGTAATTGGGAGTTTTCTGTAACTAAGAATCTGACGGAGCCAGGGTCGGATCAATATCTTTATTATAATGAAATGTACAGAGGTAATTTTTTTCATATTGATGGCGACTGGTATCAACTTTCAGATAAAAGGTTTAAGACGGATATAACTCCTTTGCCAAGCTTGCTGGATAAAGTGATGCGATTGCGTCCTGTAGAATACAATATGAAATCTGAAAGTTCTGATAATCAAAAATCCATTGGTTTTATTGCACAGGAAGTAAATGCCCTTTTTCCTGAACTGATAACAATTATACAGGATACTACGCTTGGATATCCGGATATTCCCGATTTACATATGATGAAATATGATGCTCTGGGACCTATTGCCATAAAAGCTATTCAGGAGCAACAGGATAAAGTCAAGAAGTTACAAGATCAAAATGCAGCACTTAGGTTACGAATTGAAGCTGTAAAGAAAAATCTAGCCACAATGAATTCTACAAATTAACTATATGAAGAATCCAACAATATATATCAAACTTGTTTGTAGCATTTTCTTTTGCTCATTACTACCAATTCAATCCATTTCACAGTCTATGGGTATTGGTATTACAAATCCCAAAAGAGCACTGCTAGAAGTACATGGAGCTTCTGGAGTGGGCACTACCAGTGCCATGTTCGGTGGAGAGCAGGGTATTTCATTTATGAAAGATTTTCCAGCGATAGGGTTTAATATGTATCGCGACAGTACTACTTCAGGATACAGAGGCCGAAAAATGAATATTGGTTATTCAGCAATGATATCAATGAACTATGATGATGCTTTAACACCATCTGGGTTCGTCATATCATCATTCCCAAATGGAGCTGCTGGTTCTGTACTCCCTTCAGGTACCAAAATGTTTTCGATGTTCGATTTCCAATTCTTTATAAATGGAGACAGATTGTCTACCGAACCACCAGCTTCCTTAATAGTTGGAAGAGGTACTGGAATTGATGGAACGGCAGCATTTTCGGGTACTACATTTACTTCATTTTTCAATTTCAGGACAGCTGAAAATACATATATACGGGGTGGTCGATTGGGCAGCAGGGTCTTTATCAATGACCTCTATAAAGGAGATATAATTATTGGTAGTACTGGCTCCAGGGTAGGTGTTAACGCACCTGATCCGCAGTATCCTTTTGAAGTAAGACAGATAAATGGAACTGGCATTAAGATGGTGATTAACAGAATAGGGATTGAATACTCCTGGGAATGGAAAGTTGGAGCAAACCCGTACCATCTATATGCTTTTTATAATAATGCGGCTACTACATCATTTAGTAATATCGATGGCACTCTTACTGCTCTTTCCGATAATAGATTGAAGAAGAACATCGAGTCCCTGCCTTCATTGATTGACAGGATTGTTCTTCTTGAACCTGTAACCTATGAAATGAAAGCAGATAATCCCACACATTTTAGGACGACTGGTTTCATTGCGCAACAGGTAGACGAACTGTTTCCACAATTAGTAGCTAAAGGGAATGAAACAGAAATGCTTTCGGTTAAGTATACTGGATTTCAAGTATTAGCTATTAAGGGAATACAAGAGGAGCAGTTGAAAATAAATGCGCTCGAGCAGCAATCATCGGAGATAGAACGGAAGATGAAATTACTAGAGAACAGTTTGCTTTCCACCAATCGTCAAATCCCTTAGCATTTCCTTGTTCACCGAATTAATCAGAAACGATGAAAAATACGGCCTTCAGTTTATTTATTTGTCTTACTAGTATTTCCATAGTTGCCCAAAACGTAGGAATTAATACTATAACCCCTAACAGAGCAAAGCTGGAAGTGTTTGGTGTTGCTGGTGCAGGTAGTACCAGTGGTATTTTTGGTGTTGGGGGAGCTGGTATTTCTATTCAGCAAAATTGGCCAACTATTGGTTTCAACCAATATAGAGACGAGAACACGCCTTTTACCCAAGGTAGATATATGACAAATGGTTTTGCTGCCATTCAATATATGGATCCAACTACAGGAGTAATGGCGATTGATATGTTTCCATCTGGTGCCGGCAATGGTTTCACTCCTGTGGGTATCAGGGCTATGACATTTTATCCTACTGGAAATGTAGGTATTCGAGCAACTATTGCAAATGCTTCACTGGCAGTTCTACGTGGGGATGGTATAGAAGGTACCGCTGTATTTCAGGGAGGTACTTATAGTTCACAATTCAATTACAGCATAGCGGAAGACACCTATATACGGCCCGGAAAAGACAGTTCAAAGGTATATTTAAGCAATCTAACGGGCGGAGATCTATTAATTGGAAATGGCAATACTCGGTTATTCATCAATAGACCGGTCTCTACAAATAGTAGCACAGTAGAAATTGAACAGAGTTGGTCGGGCCTGGTAATTGATCCACTTTCCTTAGTTGATATAAATGGTAAGAGCTGGACTCAGGACTTGCGACTTAAATTAAAGTTTGTAACAAATGAGGTAGGGTTTAATTTAGGCTTTTCCTATCAGGGATCTTATAAAATGGGATTTTATTGGGCTGAAGGCAATTATTGGATCAATTCAGATCGCAGATTAAAAAACAGTATACAGCCGATGGAGCCAGTGCTTTCAAGACTTAAACAATTATCTCCTGTTTCTTATGAAATGACAGGAGAGAATCCTGATCATATACGATCCATCGGTTTTATAGCTCAAGATGTGCGAAAACTATTTCCGGGAGCTGTTAGGGTGATAAGTGACTTCAACCGTAAAGGGCCTGTTACTGACGATCTCAATACGATGAACTATAAATATTTCGGGGTATTAGCTATTCAGGCATTGAAAGAGCAGTGGCAGCAGTTGAAGGCTTTGGAAGAAGAGCAGGCGGCGTTATTATTGGAGATAGATGAATTACAAGTAAAAGCAAATGCTCTTTCGGGGAAGAAATAGGGGGGTATAATTTTTGGAATCGTTTTTTTTACCGCAGAGACGCGGAGACGCAGGTGAATTTCCTATCTGGTTTATTCCTTCATATTTATTTAAAGAAATGAACACATAGGCACATAGGAACATAGAATGCAATAGGAAAATTCCGAATTAGACTATGTGCCTATGTTCCTATGTGTTAAAAAATTTATTCCACAAAGAGACATAGAATATAGTAGGACATAGAAGATTATTTACCACCAAAGCCCGAACCTCGCACTAAACTACTTAAATCAGCTTCCCGCTTTACCGTTTTCCCGGCTACTGAGTTTCCTTTAAAAGAACAGCCGAACATATAGGCACATAGAGACATAGAATACAATAGGAAAATTCCGAATTAGACTATGTGCCTATGTTCCTATGTGTTAAAAAAATATATAGAAGTTGTACGTTTTAAGTAATACGTTATAAGTTTTGAACCCGCAATTCTTGAAGGGTTTACTAATACCTTAAACCTACAAATAGTCCCACCTTCATTTCCCCAAAGTACTAAAAATTCAGATCTGATTCAAAGCCAGCAATATGCGAACTTTGGCTTACCCTACTATACATATAAATTAAATGGACCTGATGGCGGTTTTTTGAAAGGTATATTGCTATTACGTATATTTATATGGCCCCACTAAAATGACTTATTTATGAAACAAGTACTACTTCTTGCAGTTTTCCTGGTCAATATTACTTTCATCTTCGGTCAGGCTGTCTTGGGTAATGTTGCATATTCTGATAGATATAGAAATAATAAGAAAAACTCAGAAGATAATACCAATTATATAGCTATTTCGGATTCGGCTATTGTATTTAGTGCTAAAATATTACTCAATACATATGCTGATGAATATGTATTAACATACGGACTGGATAAATCAGGTGCTACTCCAAAGATTGCCAACGATAATATCAATAAGCAGGTAAATGACTTTAAAAACCTACTGAAGAAAGAAGGTATTCTTGAGAATGAGATGTATGTTGATTTTATATCCCAAACAAAAGTGTATGATTATAAAGTTGCCGGGAATATTGCTACACAATTCTTGTCAGGATTTTTGGTAAAAAAGAATGTTGTTATTCAATTGAAAGACATAAAGAAATTTGAAAAGGTTTTTGAAATAGCTGCCACATTAGGTATCTATGATCTGGTAGCTGTTAAGCATATCATAAGCGATAAACAAAGAGTGTACAATCAACTTGTTAAGGAGGCGATGGTGGTTATTGATAACAAGAAAAAGCAATTTTCAAATTTTACATCAGTAAGACTAATAAAAGATAGTATTCCTTATAGTGAGAACTTTTATGCGGTTTACCCAGAAAATAATTATGAATCTTTCGAAGCATTTGAATCCTCTTCTGTAGATTATGGTTCTGATATGATAAAAAAGGATTTGAATAAGAAATCAACATTTTATTTCGAAGGTGTAAGTGTTTCGGCTTTTGATAAGGTTATTGATGAGGGTAACCCCAGGAAAGAAATTCAATATATTCTTGAATTAAAGATTAAGTATCTTATTAAATAGTTTAAGTAATATGGACCCATTACATATTTCAGTGGATGCAAGGTTTAAGAGATATATCTTAATTACAAGTATCAGCTTATTTATAATTTCTCTAACCCAGAAATGCTATTGCACCACCTCCGAATGTGGCGATTCTATTATGGCATTCTTATTGGGTTGGGCTGCATTGTTGTCGGGTGGAGCCGGAATTTCCTGGCTGGCAAACCCGCTTTTATTTGCTTCCTGGATTATGCTTAGGAAAAACCTGAAATTGTCCATGTTCTTAAGTGTAGCAGCTGCTCTGCTTTCCCTTTCATTCCTGCTATTTGATACTGTTATTGCCAATGAAGCAGGACAAAAGCATCAAATTATAGCCTATAAATTGGGATATTGGCTTTGGATGGGCAGTAATTTGGTAATGTTGCTGGGCACATTTGTTCTGATGCTAAGACATAATACAAGACTCGCGAGGTCCTAATCTATCTTCAAGAAATATTCGGACATATTTAATGAAAGATCTTATAGAAGAATATAATCCTCAATGGAAGCAATCATTTGATGCCATAAAGATGGTTTTGAATAATGCTTTAAAAGAATATTCTACTGCTATAGATATACAACATGTAGGTAGCACAGCCATTCCCGGTATGGTGGCAAAGCCGATTTTGGACATAGACATTATAATAAAAGATAAATCTTTACTGAGTTCTATTACAACACATCTACAAGACTTAGGATATATAAACAGAGGAGACCAAGGTATTCCTGGCAGATTTGCTTTCAGGCAAAGTTCTGAATATGTTCCTTTTACTGATCCTAACACTAAAAAGCAATCCCATCATTTATATGTTTGTTACAGCGATAGTATTGCATTGAAGAACCATTTACTTATCAGGGATGCGTTGTTGAATGATAGTCAACTCGTAGCGAGATACTCGCAATTAAAGATGGGTTTAGTAAACCAGAAGAACATGAGCAGAGAGAAATACACTATTCAGAAAACAGAATTCATTCTGGAACTTTTGGCGAAATCAGGGCTGGATTCAAACGAATTAGAAGAAATCAGAAACGCCAATAAGTAGGCATCTTTCTAGTCACCTTATTTAATAAGTATTCTTATTTCTGGATATCAGACTGCCTTCCGTTTTCATAACTTTATTAGTACAGAATACCTGGCACTTTATTTTCTTAATGAATAATGGGATTATGAAAGCATATATTTCGGTTAGTTTTAAGAACAGGAAGTTATTAAATAGTGAGATAGGCACTATCAGTAAGGTCTTGACCGAAAATTCAATTGACGCTTTGGTTTTTGTTGATAAGTATCGGTTTGAGATTGCACAGGAACGCGAAATGATGCAAAAGGCAATGGAAGAAATTGACAATTGCGATATTTTAATAGCTGAAACCTCTGAAAAGGGCATTGGAATAGGAGTTGAAGTAGGATATGCAAAAGGGAAGGGCAAAACCGTTATCTACCTTCGACAAAAAGACACGGAGCATTCAACGACGGTTGCGGGCAGCAGCGATTTTCAGATTATTTACAGTGATAGTAATGATTTGCGGATGCAGCTTTTAGAAATAATACCCATGCTTATGTAATTGGTAGTATTTCACATTTTGTGAAATATAGTAAATCTAACTACTATACCTATCTTAATCTGTTAAAATTCTGATAATCAGATGTATATTAATTTGAGTTAATCTGTGTAACTGCGTATATTTATGGTAGTTAAAATATCATCTCATTCAGTAAAATATATTTTATGAAGAAAGTACTATTGTTTCTCACAATCGGAATGATGCTAATTTCTGCATGCAAAAGCTCAAAAGGTACAAGTGGTACTTCAAATAAGAATTCTACATCAGTAACTACAGTTTCAACCGATAAAACTTATGGATTTACACAAGAAAATCCTATAAAAGTGGGTGGTACAGGAAGTGGTCCAGCGAATGAGAGAAAGTATTTGGATGCACTGGCAGGGCCTAACGGTGAATCAATTTCTTATGTAAGGGTTGGAAGTTGTTGTTCATTTAAAACACCCAATGGACTTATGGGCGCTGGTTTTTTAGATCGATATGAAGTTACATGGAGCGGTCAAGCTTCTCCGGTTTATCTTTATCTGAATATGTATGATAAAGATGAGTTAAAAGCTCCAGTTGGCTTTACAATAAAGAAATAACAACTATTATGAAATCACTAATACTTCTTTTATTTATTTTATTTGCTCAGTTGACGCAAGCCCAAAAAGTAGTGGGTGGGGATATTCATAAAGTAAAGTCTAAGAAGAGTGTAACCTTTATAGCAAAGATCGATACACTTCGGGCCACTAAAGAGGGAATTTATTTGAATGACTACGTTGTCAATATCAGTCATGATAGAATAAGGGAGTTGCATGGTAAAACTGTTCAGGTAAAAGGTAAGGTAACTATCATAAAGGCTATTAAACCCTATGATGGAGGTGTAGTAGAGCAAGGCAGAACAGTAGATACAAAATATATAGAGTCACCTGAGATTACAATACTTAAGAATTAGAATTTTCAATCCTGTCTCATTACTGAACTGATTACTATGTTATTCAAGCTGAAAAGGCGCTCCGTTCAGGATTATATAGCTTAAACGATTTCTTTTGATATAACGAAGCCAAACGAATGGGAAAGAGGTGTAGGATTGTATCTAACCTTACTTAAATTATACTTTATGGCATGTTTTCATTTGAATAAAGTGTTTCAGGTATTTTTTATAGTTGCTTTTGCTTCGAATTGTACGATGGCAAGTACTTCGGACATTTTCCACTCTGCAATAGAAAATATAAACTTTCAAGATACTGTACCTACTTTAATGCAAATATCTCAGCGATCCAGAGGTTTTAACAAGAACAATGAAATTGATTATATAAGCAGCTTTTTATTTCTACAATCTTTAAATCCCACAAAATTTGATTCTGCTACAAAGAGTCAGTTTTATTCACAATTGTCTGTTTATTATTCATATTTGGGTGCGAATAGGGTCGCTGTCCAGTATGAAGATTCTAGCATAGTATATCGACCTTATAACTCAGTATACAATCCTAAAAAAAGCGACACAACATTTTTGGATAAAGTTGAATTCGTTGATGCACATGCTACTTTAATATCATCAGCTGTAAAATCAAGGATTTTTATTATTGGTGAAGAGCATCATTCATCGCCTACACGAGTTTTCACAACAAGCCTTTTGGAAGATTTATTCAAAGCCGGCTATCGATATCTGGCATTAGAAGCCCTTGATCCTAAAGTTAAGTTTTCTGCAAATGAAAAGTTGAATATTAAGATGCCTGGTTCTGGAGTTTATTTATTAGAACCGGGCATGGCGAATCTAATAAGATATGCTCATAAACTTGGATTTACTGTTATAGGGTATGATTGTGGTGCGTGTAAAACTTATAAAGAGAGAGAAGAAACTTCAGGCAGTAGGCTGTCTAAGATAATTAAAAGCGATTCAACAGCTAAAATGGTAATTCATGTTGGATATGCGCATAGTGCCAAAAACCTTCCAAAGGGTGTTTTGTGGTCAGTAGCACAAGTTATATGGGATTCTACCGGTATTGAGCCTATTACCGTGGCGCAGCATGAAATCAGTGAAGGCTATATAAATTCTTATAAAAACATTTATTATAATTATCTGATACCAAAGGTAAAGGGGCCGGCTATATTATTTATGAATGGTAAGCCTTTAGACCTTTCCGGGATTCATATGTACGATTTCAGCATAATCACCAACTCTTACAGTCATTATTTTCAGGACGAGATGAACAAAAGGATTGGCTTAAAGAAATTCAGTGTTAAACTAAGTAAAGCAGAATTACAAAATGGCTTTTTACTTCAGATATTGCCATTAGAGGAAGCTGAAAGTTATGGAACGGAACATGTAGTTCCAAGTTATCAAAGATTGATTAAGGACAAAATTGAGTTTACTGGGGCATTGTTACCGGGAAAGTATATGGTTTTGGTTAGGGACAAGAGTAATAAAGTTATAAGCAATAAAAAGCTAACTATAATTAAAGAATAATAATTTAAAAGATTTTCAAATTTTCATCCCGCACTTGCGGGATCAAATTACTTTTTCTCCTTTATCTCCATTACTGTATCAGGTGCATAAGAATTTATCAACTTCAATTTCAACTGCCCCTCTTCCTTCTTCAGTTGCATTGTCCAGTGATGCGGACTCTCAATATATCGTACTGTAACTTCTAGTGTTTCAGCATCCAGCCAACGACAAGAACCTGCTGTTTTAAAAGCACCCAACAATCCAAAATTAATAGGAGCTGGGCGTAACAAGTATGGTCCTACCAAAGTAGTTTCTCCAAAGGCCCATGATTGGAATCCTAAAGGTATCTCGTAGGTCTTTTTTGCTTTATCCTCAATTACAAGCGACCATTTTTTATTGCTGTTTTGCACTTTAATAGAGGCAAAATTCAGAGCATTGGCTGTAAGTGGAAAGCTTGTATTTACTAATTGCTCATCTCCTTTTTTAGTAATGGTAGCTGGTGGATTCAGTTTCAATTGCTTTATTTTCTTCTGTAAGCGACGCAAGCTTCTTCTGTCTCCCGGAATTGAACTGTTATTGCTAAATGCAGGTAACAGGTTTCTCCAAATCATATTCAGGTCGTCTTGCAGATCTAATGATTCAGACGTGATGATTACAACTGCATCCTGATCTGGCATCATAACTATATATTGTCCAAAGGCACCATCGCCACGAACAGCATTGTTTCTGCAACGCCAAAACTGATAGCCGTAGCCTTGTAACCAGTCACTTGAATCTTTGGCTGCTTGTGTGGTATCGGGCTTTTGTTCAATCTGTTTACTTGTTGCTTCCTTAACCCATTCACTGGATAAAATTTGTTTTCCATTGAATTGACCCTTGTTTAGATATAGCAATCCGAGTTTTGCCATATCCTCTGTTTTAACCCTGATTCCCCAACCCCCAGTATTAATGCCTTTGTTATTTTCTTCCCAATCAACACCTGATATTCCCAAAGGAGTGAAAAGGCGAGGAGTTAAGTAATCCATCAGTTTTTGTCCTGTTGCCTTTTGTACAATAGCCGACAGAAGATAAGTGGCCAGGGTATTATACATGAACTTAGTTCCCGGCTTATATACTATAGGTAGACGGAGAAAGGCATTCGTCCAATCTGCCTGCATAAATACAGTTCCAAAATCTTCCCGGTCATGTCCTACCGACATTGTAAGCAGGTCTTTTACGGTAAGATCTGCTATAAAGGGTTTGGATGACAGACCTTGATATTCGGGGAAGAAAGAAATCACTTTATCGGTAACGGATAATTTTTTCTCATCAACAGCAAATCCAACAGCTGTGGAAGTCCAGCTTTTGCTGATTGAGTACATGCTGTGTTTTAGATCAGCTGCATACGGATTCCACCATGCTTCTGTGATCACTTTTCCATGTCGGATGATCATTACAGAATGCAGTTCATGTTTATTGGTTTGATAAGCTTCGATAAAACGGAGGATAGCTGCGGAAGAAACGCCTTCCGCTTCGGGTGTGGAGCGGGGGAGGGATTGGGTTAGGGCTGAAAGGGTTAGTAAAAGGAGGAGAAGGAGGCTGGTGATTTTCTTCATAGCTGTAGAATGAGGTATAAAAATAAGAAATCGGGATGGGAGTTGTGCTTTACCTCAGGTTGACATCCTGGGAGATGTCATCTCAACGTGATTTTCACAGATTTTTTAAGGAAAAAACGGTTGTATTTGGGTGAAGCCCTCAGGAGATGACATCTCCCGAGATGTCATCTCGATTCCCTCACCGCCTTATACCAATTCCCCGGTTTTGGATATAAAACCCCCTTCCTTGTATAAAACCGGGTCATGATTTGCTTACCAGTACCATCTACAACCTGAAAATGTAAATGCGGAAAAGCTGTATATCCTGTATTCCCTGAATAACCGATTATCTGACCCTTTGTTACAGTATCTCCAACATTCACCAACACCCCTTCTTTTTTCAAATGCCAGTATTTGGCCTTGCTGCCATCAGAATGCAGAATGATGATATGATTTCCCTTTGCCAGATACTCTTCCTTTACACCTCCTTCATCACTATCCTCCTTTGTCTCAATCACAATACCCTCTCTCGCTGCACAAATAGGTGTTCCTTTATTCATTTTAAAATCAAGCGAAAGTTCATCCTTGTGACTCATCTCGCTATTTGCGGCCTGAATAAGTAATATTCTTTTCCCTTCTTTGTAAGGAAGTGTATAGATATAACTGGTATCTTTTTTATACCTCCCCATTTTGCGATCCATTACTTCCTGATCTGTCAACTGTGTATAACCTGTTATGGAAGTAAAAAGCAAAGCACCCATTAAGATAGGTTTAAGTAGCTTCTGTAAAATTTTCGAATTCATCTTTACGCTATGTTTAAAGACTTCCAACATTCTCAATTCCCCTATAAGCAAAGAAATATATCGGAGCCATTATGATTAACCCAATCAGTGCAGCCAAAACACTCCTGTCTACCGAATAAATTGGCCCATCATTAGCAAGATGGTTTTTTACTAATTTATCCTGAAAATTGTAGTAGCAGAGTGATACTACCCCGGTATAGAGAAACGGTATTGTAATTGGTGATAGGAATTCAAGTATTCGGGTATAGAATAATGTTATTGTAAATAAAATGATTCCCAATATTGTAAACACCCAGGTATTCCTTGCGGAGGTTCCCTTCCCGAATCGGTTGAAATTTTCCGCAATTAGTATAGCGCCTGCAACAGGACCTCCAATAAAAGTTGCAATCAATATCCCTTTTTCGATATTGATTTTATATTCCGGAGGAACAGGTAGAATATCATTTTCTGTTTCAAGCGACGAAGTAGTGACTTGTTCCAAAATAAATGAGGTTTTCGTATATACACTAAGCTAAGGAATACTATTCAGGATTTAAAGTCAAATCCGGGCTGATAATAATCAACCTTTATTCTAATACCCTGTTACCAATAAATTCCTTGCAGCCTTTTCCCCGCATTTCTGGTATCGCGCATAGGCTTTAGCTGCACTTGATCGTACCGCCTCATCCGATTTTTTACTGATATAAGATTCCAAGGCGTCATGTAATGTATATGCCTCAGGACTCATCAATCCTGTACTCCAAACAAGTGGATTGGCTCCAGTTTCTTTTATATGAGGAGCAAAATATCGCTTACTGATACAGGCTAGTATGATAAGATCTCGTTTGTTATTATCTGATTTTGGAAACGATTGGGTGAGATTGAAATCCATAAGTCCATCATGACCAATATAGGAGAGTAGTTTTGAATTTCCGGAAATGCCTAGGATATGCCCATTTATCTGAATGGTATCTTTCCTGATTCCAGCAGCACTTTCAAGGAAGTCAATGGTACACTGTTTAATAAATTGTCCATCGTAAGCATCAGCTACGAGATAGAAATTCTCCTTTTTATGTTTGAAGACGACCCGTTCTAATCGCTGCCCTTTCAGCTTTTCCTTTTTCACCAAAACCCAAGTGGCACTTTTCTGGAAATAAGTACGAACCCCAGCTGCACAACCCCAATAAAGATTGGAATTCGGGTCCTGTCCATTTCCGATAGCAGCAGGTACTGGTACTATGCCCTGATACTTATTGTCACAAAGTGCTACAAATACATGAATGGTTTTGATGGAAGAATCAAAATCGATTTTATGTAAAGGCGATGGCTTGCTTTTTGAATGAACTGTTTTCGATTCTTCCTGTTTATTACTATTAAAGGAACACGCGATGGATATGAAGGGTATTAAAAAATAAATCAGTTTTGGTTTCATGGCTATACAACCGTTTACTTATAAAATATAGCCGGGAACTGTATAATTAGATAAGAAATCGATGTATTTCCATAGTATGTTGAGTGCAATTCAAGTTATTTTTTCTGAACTTCTCCAATGATAACCCCGAAATCGCCATCGGTATCTGTCCAATTGGCCGATGGCAGGTACATTCTGGAAACTGCCCCATCTAAATACAGCGCATTTTTGCAACCCAGTGTTTTAAAGTAAGTGGCCATCTCATAAAATGTCACAAATGTTTTTGAAAGGACAAACACCGATTTCCCATCAGGGAGTACACCTACACCATTGCGTATATTAATATTGTTTGATTTTTCATTAAAGTCGGGATGGATCTTTCCATCTATCAATAACATTGGGCCGGATTGTGTAGCGAATCGGATGCTGCTGTTGTATTTATAAGAAGGGGTGGTAGTGATAACCGCTTTTCCATCAGAACTAATATAGAAAACACCGTTTGGTTTCATATAGAAATTGCCGGAAGCGGAACGAGTGTTGAGTGCACGTATAGTTTTTCCTGATTCTATATATAATCCCAAAGGAATATTGCCTTCCATATACATTCCTCCGTTCATAGCGAACAACAGTTTTTCGCCTTTCTTTTCTAGTGATGTCTTTAATTGTTGGATAGATCTGTAAGCTTGGTTTTTCTCATCCTTATAAAAAAACCGGAGGTCTTGTTTCTTTGGGTCAATAATGTATTTGATGAATTTGTCTTCAAGGCTGGATTGGGAAAAGCCGGGATTGGAGGATAGCAAGGAAGAGAGTAAGAGAAGAGTTAAGAGTTTCATATTGTGGGTTTAATTCCGGTTTATTCATTAAAGGTAGATTGTTTAGGTCTAGAGAGTTGTATGGGTTGTTGTTTTCATCATTTTTAATGAGGGAAAAGCGGTGAAAGGGGCGTGGAAATAACGGAGGTTGACATCTCCCGGGATGTCATCCTCCAGGAAGTCAACCTCCGAGAAGTCAACCTCCAGGAAGTCAACCCGGGAGAAGTCATCTTAACAATATCTTATCCCTCTGCAGATAATTTATCAAATTCCGACCCGTTTAAAATCCTTAAATTAAGTCTGGATCTGCCTCACTAATAACTGCTAACACATGAAACCTTTCCTTTTTCTTTTACTTGCCAATCTTGTTGTTAAAACATATTCCCAAAACCCGAAATCATGGATTTCTGACAAGGTCATCCCCATCTCAACTACTAGTCAGTATGTTGATAATTCAAAAGAATACGAACCATTAAAACAAATGTTAAAAGGAAAGGAGGTCGTACTTCTGGGAGAAGAAGATCATGTTTTCGCCACTAGTTTCGAATCGAAAACAAAATTGATTAAATTCCTGCACGATGAAATGGGATTTACGGTGCTTGCCTTTGAATATGACCTATACTCTTTGGCGGATGCTTATGATGAAGCTGTTCGGATTAACAAGTCATCGGAAATAAGCAACACTCTATATCCTTTTTGGGGAAAGGTGAAAAGCACCGAATCGCTTTATCCGTATATTCTCTCCACCGTAAAAGCAGGAAGTAAACCTTTAAAGGTTATTGGATTTGATAACCAGACAGCACCTCGTGTTGCTTTATGGGATAGTGTTCATGCTTATCTCCAAAAGAAGAATAGTATAATACTCCAGTACGACTACTATCAGCAATACATGAATTTATTTAAAAGAATGTATTCCAACCTTTATCAAAGCACCTGGAAAGAGAAAGATAAATTGCTTCTTTTTAATGTTATGGATGATATATTGGTGGAAATGGATCTTGATCCAAAACCAACAAAACAGGATAAGATACTTAAGCAGGCTTTATTCAATTTTAAGCAGAATATAAATTTCATGTGGTTGGATGCACCATCCAATTATCACATGTTTGGTCAGCCCAAGCCGCCCGATAGTGTATACGGTTTTGTTGCCAGCCGTGCATCCATGGGCTCATTAAACAGAAGAGATAAGATGATGGCAGAAAATATCCGTTGGATAAAGGAGACTTTATATCCGGGAGAAAAGATCATTATTTGGGCGGCATCAGAACATACTATGTATAATCGTCATCTCGCTCAGTTCCATAATTTACTGGTCGATAGCAGCTTTGCATTTAATAGCAGGTTCACTTATAATAAAGGATACAAGACCATGGGTACTTACCTGAAAGAGTATTTTGGAGATAAATGTTACAGCTTAGGTTTTACTACGCTGAGTGGAACTGTAAATTATGATCGGACAGGAAAGAATAGCTATTTAGGTGAGATATCTATAGCAGATCATAGCCTTGAAGCATATCTGGCGAAATTAAAAACACCCAATGGCATCCTAAACCTTGATAAGAAGCAATTACCGAAGGAAATATCGGACAACACTTTATTCCATAATATCATTGGTGGCAACCCAAATATTTCTGGAAACATTTCCGATTTCTTTGATGGTATTTACTTTATAAGGAAAATGATGCCATTGGAGTTTATTAAGAAATAATGCTAGTACTTACTCTTTTATTGTGGTTATTATTTTTTCCATTGCTTCTTTGGTAGACAGAAATTGGTCAATCTTTCCATAATTACTGTTTACCGAATAGATAATGGTTGTTCCATCTGATGGGAAATAAAGCATGGTGTTGTAATATCCAATTGCATCTCCACTATGTATATAAGCAACCCCTTTCGATGTTAGTATCTTGAATATCCCAAGACCATATTCTGTTTCAAAAAGTGTCTCATCCTGTTCACGGGGCCTTTTCCATTGGAGCATCTCCTGCAAAGATGCTGTATTGATTATTTTTCCTGCCATCAATGATCTGATGAATACGTTCATATCATAAGGGTTTGATATCAAACCTCCATCTGCTGTGAAATAATCCCAACCACTATAATATGTACTCTCTGTTACTTCAAGCGTGCTATAGAAATCTACATATCCTCTAACGATTCCATTTGGTACTTTGTCTTTTGCAGCAAAGAATGATTTTGACTGATGTAGTGGTGTAAAGATTTTTTCATCCAGTACCTGGTACAATGGCTTATTTTCTATCTTTTCAATGAGCATGCCAAGTATTATATATCCTGTATTGGAGTAATGAACATCCTCGCCTGGTTGAAAATAGGGATCCATATTCTTAGCATAGTATAAAAGGTCTGGGGCATGCCATTCTTTAATAAGATTATTTAGAGAAGCTGTCTGAAATTGAGGGTTCAAGATATAATTATAAATACCACTTGAGTGTTGCAGTAATTGCCTGATAGTTGACTTATCAGTATTCTTAATTTTACTCAGGATGTCATCATTAAGATGATCTGTTACTTTATCATCCAAATCCAGTTTTCCTTCTTCCTGTAATTTCAGAAGGGTTACAGCTACATACATTTTTATGATAGATCCCGCTCTTGTAATATTGCATGACTTCATAGCTATATTGTTATGTAAATCTGCCATTCCGCTCGCACCAACCCACATACCGTGGCGGGGTTCATGAACCGACATCATTATACCAACAACACCTTTGGAAGTCATGTCATTTATTAATGCCTGATATTTTGAGTTATTCGGATTTCGGCTGCTACTATCAGCTGGTACTGGACTACAATCGTAAAATGCAGGCTGCAAGTCGAGTGACTTCTTGCAAGCTATTATCATTACAAGAAATGATAGGTATAATATGAACTTCATTGTATAGATATTAATTTGATTAGTGCTTATTGAATTGTACACCTGCATGCAGGTTTATATGAGTCATTACTGGAATAAATCCCGGGGAGTATGGGTATTCAGCCCATGCCTGATATTTCAGGAAGAATTTAGTGCTGTTAAAGTCCTTTTTGGGATAGAAACCAGCTTCTAAAGAAAGCGAAGGCATGAGTCTTCCATTACCATTATCTTTTCTTTTTATATACTGCCCATTATCCAAAGCGAATTCTTCATTTACAGAATATGTACGCATGTATCCTACCCCAATCAGTGGTGAAAAGGAAATGCCATTTTTAAACATATACTGATATCCGAATTCTGTATATAAACCGATACCATGGTTGAGATCGCTGTGGAAGTAATAGACCAGATTGATTGTTTGTAACCATTGGTGATTTCGGTGTTGGTTATAGGAAAAACCAGATCCAACCTGAATTCCTGGATGAATTGGGCGGGTAGCGAACTTTGTAAAAGGAATGGCAGTGGCTTCATTAAATATGGAAACAGATACTGGCATCGATCCTTTTTGAGAGAATGTTTTGTTGCCAAGCAACAATAAGGCAAATAGACAGCCTGCAATCAGGCTCTTTTTTTGATAAGGTTTCATTTTTGAATGATTTTTAAAAATAGAAATGTGTTCCCAAAAGGGGTTATGCATAAGGTAGGCCCCGCCATATTATTGCTAGGAATAATATGACACTCACTAAATCCAACATCTGGATACTGTGTAGTGGAAAGGGATAAGGTTATTTTCATGAAAACTACTTTTGAATTCGGCCCAAAAGTATTCAAGGACTATGCTGTAATTCAGATAGTTGGGATCGAAAAAACCGAAACGGGCATGTTTTAGACTGAAACGGGAATCATTGGTTCCACCATTTCCTGAAGCTGGCAGCATTTTGTTTTGAAACGAACACGTCATCGGGCTGAGAGGTAAAGAATTCCAATTTTAATTTCCGTGTTTCTGTTTGCTCAACAGCCTTGATAGCGTTCCTGGAGGTAATGTATTGGCGATTTATTCTGTAGAAGGAGGGATCCAATTTGTTTTCCCATTCGTCGAGAGTTCCTGAAATCCTGAATTGGTCACCAGAAAAAGTGACAACCCAAAGTAGCTTTTGGGCGCTTTTTATATAAGCGCAATCTGCTAAGTCAAGTTTCCTTTCGGTAGACCCGCTTTGAACGGTTATTTGTTCAATATGATTTTGCTCTTTTTGGTAAGAGTCGCTTGATCCACCAGATATTTCCAGTTCTTTATATTTCAGGAAGTACTGAATAACATAAAATGTATTGGCAAGACCCAAAAACAAGATACTGAGGGGTAGCTCCAGATTCAGGATAGAAGATTTGCTTAGCGGAAGCTTTATAATCAATAGGTAAGTAACTTCAAGTAACATACTGCAAACCAAGGGTAATAGTCCGCCCCACATTAATTGTTGCAGGTTTCTCTTTCGGAGTCCAAAACGCCAATCATATTTTTTATCCAGCCATTTGGTGATATTAAGAATATACCATCCACTCATAAATACCAGGGAGAATGAAAGGAGTATATCCAGTAAAAAATAAGGCTCTTTTGTAAATCTGTTCAGGAAGTTGTCGCTACCAATATATACAAAGGCAATGGACATGAATGGATACAATACGAACCACAGGATCTTATCCTGGTAGTTGATTTCAATTGTATTGTTTTCCATTATGATTAATTATAAAAGGAGTGAAGACGGAAAATTCAATATAAAAGTAGAATAAATAATCTGGATTGGTTAGAGGTTGAAAAGTTACAGAGTTTTGCTTTCGCCATTGTGCTGCAAATCATTATGATACGTTAAATTGATTTCGGGTATACTATAGAGCGTGATATCTCTTATTATTTATAAAGTGAAGTGGTAAGTACATATCTTCATAATATAAAATGAAAATATGCGTAAGTTGAAATTGTATTCATTCGTCATTTGTTTATTTTGCTTTCATTTTACTTCAGCCCAAAGCAAATCAACGATACCTTTTCTACTTACTGAATACAATAACCTATCAATTAAGGCCATCCTTAATAACACGGATACAGTTCAATTGATGTTCCATACTGCTGCAAATGCAGTAACGCTTACTGAAGAGGCTGTAAAGAAATTGAAATCCATCCGTTTTACGGAGAATACCGATAGTATTCAAAGTTGGGGAGGACAGTCAAATTCTTCAAGGCTTAGCAAGAGCAATACTTTACAAATAGGTGATTTGATTTGGAAGGAAGTTCCAATCTGGGAGAATGTGAACTCAGGACAATTTACAGATGGGAAATTCGGGATTGACCTTTTTAAAGGGAAAGTGATTGAGATGGATTTTGATAAATCTGTGATGTATGTTTATAATACCATGGCCCGTAAGATGAAGAAGTACAAAAAGGTTAAGCTATTAGTAGACGATGATGAATTATTTATTGAAGCCTCTTGTAAAACTAATGCGGGTGTATTTACTAATAAATTTCTATTGCATTCAGGGTATGCAGGCGCTTTGCTGTTTGATGACCAGTTTGCAAAGGATACAAAGATTAATGAATCATTGAAAGTGATCGGAGAAAAAAAGCTAAGTGATTCTTATGGGAATGTGTTGATTTCAAAACAAGTTATTCTACCCGGTTTTTTTATTGAGGGATTAATTCTTTCTGATGTTCCTGCCGGCTTTTTTGAAGGAGCTTTAGGTAGACAAAAGATAAGTGTACTGGGGGGAGATATACTTAAGCGATTCAATATTATCATTGATGCAAAAAGGGAGTTTATCTATCTCAAGCCGAATTCTCTTATTAGTACTGGGTACAGGAAGATGTGATGGAGTTTGTGCCTTACACAAGATGTCATCTCCCGAGATGACATCTCACCTTGATGTTTTCATTCAAAAATCACCCTTTTTCGCTATTAAGATGGCAACTCGTATTAAAATTGGAGTTGTATTTTTAATCCTATATTCATAATAGCCAAAACAAACTGTATATGAGCAAGTATAAATCCTTATACCTCTGGATGCTAATCCCCATGGCGTTCATGCAATTAGGAATTTTCATGGACTACTGGGGCGATTTTACAGATAATGCATGGTCGGTTCATGTTCATTATTGGACAGGTACAGCCTGGTATTTATATCTCATCATTCAACCATATTTTGCTACTCATGGCAAATTAGATAAACATCGCACCAATGGAATAATAGGAATGTTTTTAGCTGGTGGCGTTTGTCTCACAGCATTCAGTATGATGAACAGGGACTTGGCGAATGCGCAACACGTTGCTGAGAATCCGGATAAGTTTGGTCCTTTTCAATCCTGGTTTTTTATGGGGGTGGCTGCTGTTGAAATCGTAATGATGGCAGCTTTTGGTTATGCAGTAATTAAAAGTATTATACATAGAAAGAAGTTAGAAGATCATGCCTGGTGGCTGATCACCACAGTTTTCTTAATTATGATGCCAGCATTAGGACGAGGGGTTCAAAATGTATATATAGGTATCAATAGTAAGGACTGGCCGAATATTAATATCATGACTCCTCTTTACTATACACAGGTAATGATATTATTGATGTTGGCCGGAGCGGCCTGGAAATATGGAAAATTGAAACATCCAGCTACATATCTGGCAGTGGCCATTAACCTCTTTATATTATTATTAGAACCTATGGGGAGATCGGAAGCTATACAATCGTTTTTGAAGATGTTGATAAAGGGCTAGAAATCGAGATGTCATCTCGGGAGATGACATCTCAACGTGATTTTCCCATTTATTTTAAGGAAAAAACGGTTGTATTTGGGTGATGCGCTCAGGAGATGACATCTCGGGAGATGTCATCCTCCAGGATGTCAACCCGGGAGATGACTTCTCCACCCCCTTTCCTTACATTTGAATAGTAAATAACTAATTATGAAATTCTTATCCCTCGAACCCTTCATTCCCTCCGGACCCTCTTTCGATAAATCCAAACAACTTTTTCAAGAACTGGGATTCTCCATCTCCTGGGATGCCGGTGATTATGTTGGCTTTGATAAAGACGGATGTAAATTCATCCTTCAACGATACGACAACAAAGAATTTGCTGAAAACCTGATGATGAATGTAAAAATCAGCAGCGCGACAGAATTCTGGCAATCCGTAGTTGACAAACAATTAGTAGAGAAATTCGGTATCAAACTAGGTAATCCTTCAAAAATGCCCTATGGCATGGAAGTAAATGTGATTGATATTGCCGGAGTTTGCTGGCATTTCGTTGAATAATCCTGATTAATAATGGCCTCAGTTCTTATTAACGATCTCATCCGTCAAATCAATGAACTTCATTATGGTTCGTTGTGGTTCGATCAATCCTTCAATGATAAGGTCGGAACACTAACCGACGACGAAGTTTTTGCACAACCACATCCCCAATTACATAGTGTTGCTGAACATGTTTCCCATATGCTCGAATGGAGGAAAGAATGCATTCTTCGATTTGAAGGCGGCAAAAGAGAGTTGATGGAAATGCCAGAAGATTGGAAAACAAATGAAGAACTTAAACAATTTGGCTGGCAACAATTGAAAGATGTATTCAATGAAAGTCGATTTGAACTAATCCGGTTGATTGAAGGAAAAGATGATGAATTTCTGAAAACCCCATTCCGCGACTACGAATATAACTATCACTATCTGATTGAAGGGATATTACAACATGATATTTACCATATGGGACAAATAGGCATCACTCTCAGATTACTAAGGCAAGGATAGTGTTGCCATGATTCCAACAAGAAACGATTTCAGCTTTAATTCATACATTTATTTGCTGTTACTTCTGACTTACATTCCAAAAGTATTCAGCCAGAAACATGATAAGGCTAAAATCTATTCTTACATTTTCTTTTATTTTATCTTTTTTTATTGTTGCCAGCATTTCATCAAAGGCGCAAACTTATTCTGTCAGGAATTATCCGGATGAAAAGCGGATAGTATTTGGAAATAAGATGGTGACCCTTGAGTTGGACTATAATAACAAAGCCAATTTATCATCAATTGCTATAAATGGCCAGGAAGTGATTCATGGCGAATCTGGATTGTATTCAAGCATAGGTACAAAAGCAGCCCGCTTTTCAACTTTGAAATTGGCTAAATCACCTTCAATTTCTATTTCCAATAACATAATTAGTGTAAAAAATATCCAATATGGTGATAATAGTGTAGCGATTGTAGAATCCTGGCAATTCACTATTACAAAGGATGATATCAAACTCGACATAGATAGGAATATATCGAAATCCATAACTGCTGAGAAAGTTGGATTTCCTGTGATGAATTTTAGTAATATGGATATTTGGGAAGGAGCCTATCAGGATTATGGCGGATTAGCATGGTTTTATCTATTTAATAAAAAACAGGATACCTACGGAGTACATAGCCAAACATCTCGCTTTTGGAATAGCAAAACAAATAACGGCCTCATAGTATCTGTTGATGCACCAGGGCAACAAATAGCAATGGACTATAGTAGAACGAAAGGAGATCAATTGGCATATACTATTGCCTTGTCATCAAAAGAGATTATTCCCCGATTTGATTCGGGCACCCATAGAAGAAGATATGTGAGAGACACAACTGATATATGGTCGCCAATAACAATTAATGCAGGTAAAACGCATCAGCGCATCACTCTTTCATATTTCGATTTCAAAGAAAAGTTTGGAAGAGGCAAATTAGTTGGTGTTAATGAAGACCAGGTTAGTGCAGTGTTGAATACCATTGCCCGGATAGGTGTGATAGATAAGAAGCATTTCGGTGGTAATAGCTGGCATACTCCTTATGGTCCCATTTGTTTGCACGAACAATATATTGCACAGATGGGGTTAGGTATTAATGATGCTGCTTATCTTAAAGGGTATCGGGAATGCCTCGATTTCTATCGCGATAATGCTATCAAACCCGATGGCAGGGTTTGGCCACGATGGGCTTATAGCAATGAAGATGCAATGCCAAAAGCCTATACTGGCAAAGGTTTTTATGAAGCACAATGGGGCTATCTTTTAGATGCTAATCCTGACTTCGTAACTAATGTAGCGGAACTATATGATCAGAATGGAGATCTGACTTGGGTAAGAACACATCAACTGGCATGTGAAAAGGCATTGGAATGGTTAATGAAACGCGACAGCAATGGTAATGCGTTGGTAGAAATGGTTACTGATAGCCATAAACAGAAAAGAGGAAGTGATTGGATCGATATCATTTGGGCAGCATATGAAAACGCTTTTGTAAATGCCAAGCTTTATCGGGCATTAGTGTTGTGGACCGACATTGAAAGGCAGTTAGGAAATAAGATAAAAGAGAAATACTACAAAGAATTTGCAGAAAAGCTAAAGACAAATTTTAATAAATCAACTGCAGACGGAGGTTTCTGGGATTCAGAAAAGAAATGCTATATCCATTGGCGCGATAAGGATGGTTCAATACATGGTACTAATATGGTGACCCCTGTAAATTTCATGGCCATTGCTTATGGAATTTGTGATGACAAGGAAAGAACCAAGATAATTCTTGACGATATAGAAACACAAATGGTGAAAGAGAATCTTTTCTTCTGGCCCATCTGCTTATATAGTTATGCTCCGGGTGAAGGGAATGACTGGCAATTCCCATTCGCCAACTATGAAAATGGAGATATCTTTTTGTCCTGGGGATCTGTAGCAGTAAAAGCTTATGCTTCTTACAAACCCGAATTAGCAGTTAAGTATGTAAATAATGTGCTTACTCAGTATGCAAAGGATGGACTGGCCTTCCAACGATATGGTCGTGCCAAACAGGATGGACTTGGTGATGATATACTTTCTGGTAACAGCCTTTCTGTTGTTGGATTGTATCAGGCAGTTTATGGCATCAATCCATTATACAATCGGTTTTATCTGGAACCTCATATAACTCCTGCTTTAGAAGGAACACAGGTGAGATATACGTATCGTGACAGGCCATTACTGATTGATTTGAATATGAACCGATATTCAGTATCAGATAATCGATTTAAAGTTACAGCTCCAACTTCATTTGGTTTTTTCAGTAAGGGAAATGAGCTTTTATATTTTAATGGGGCTACCGATAGGCCTTCACTCGCCATTACTACAGTAGCTGCCGGACTGGATATTGAAATCATAAAATGGGAGAAAGAAGAGATCAGGTTGACCCAGTCATCAAGAACCAATAAAGTGACTGGTTTGAAATACAAGGTGAATGGATTGAAGCCCAATAGTTATTATATGGTTAGAATCAATCAGAATATTTTGAAGCGTCTTAAGACTTCGTCGGTGGGAAGCTTGGTTTTTGAATCTTTTGCGAATACTGAGACTGATGAAGTGGTTGTATCAGAAAAATAGGTTGTGTGCTACTTCGAGATGACATCTCGGGAGATGTCATCTCCCGGGATGTCAACCTGAGGTAAAACACAAAAGAAATTCCCATTTCGCTATCAATTCTTTTCAAGAACCCATTCAATATGCTAACAATACTCAAAGAATCTGTCTGGAAGCAATTCGGTGCCTGTATCGATATGCTCGAAAACGCCATTATCGCATGCCCTGATAATTTGTGGAATACAGATACCAAATTCTGGTACAATGCCTATCATAGCCTTTTCTTCCTGGATTATTATCTAACATTGAATCCAATTGGATTTATGCCTCCAGACCCTTTTACGCAATCAGAGTTTGAGGATTCGTTTCCCCCAAGAACGTATTCGAGGCATGAGCTATTGACCTACCTTCAGTTTTGCAGAGAAAAATGTCAATCCGTAATTGCGAATTTGACAGATGAAACCGCAATCAGCCACTGGACGAATGAATCTCAAACAATGAGTTATCCCGTTATTGAAATTTTATTGTACAACTTGCGCCATGTTCAACATCATGCGGCGCAATTGAATCTATTATTGAGGCAGGGAATGAATGATGCTCCAGAATGGGTTTTTCAAGCAAAGGATAGGTTGTAGCGTACTTCGAGATGACATCTCGGGAGATGTCATCTCGAAGTAAAACACAACCCCCTTTTTCACCCCATTTCGCTATTTTTAATACGGCCTTTCACGTCCAATTTTGACAATAATTGTATGAATCAATGAAAAGGAACTATTTCTTTATTGTCAGCCTATTCATCCTCTTTTTTTCAATTGTCGGATTTTCTGATAACCTGTTTACGGATATCCATCAGAAAAGTAACAGCGACCCGAAGTTCATCATCCATGGATTATTTTGCTTTGCCTGGATGATCTTCCTCGTTATCCAAACTTATTTGGCAAGAAAGGCAAATTTCAAATTGCATAAACAGCTAGGCATTACAGGCTTTCTAATGGCCGCAGGAGTCATCATCTCTTCCTTTTATATATTTATTATTGTATTTAAAGGTTGGAGCCAAATGCATGACTATGTAAAGGCTAATCGTATTTTCATGACCCTCTTCATCATCCTGATGTGGCTGGCTTACAAAAAAAGAAATGAAGCTGCTAAGCATAAGCACTATGTCTTCATGGGTACTTTTTACATATTGGAACCCATCCTTAGCCGCTGCTCTGACCGTTTTGGCATGGAGCCTATTCCTTTTCTGCTAGTAGTTTGGAACTTGTTTTTTCTTTCTCTCTTTGTATATGATTGGCGGGTATTCCGAAAAATTCACCCAATTACTTACGTTGGATATATTGTATTTTATCTGGTTTGGGCATTCGCAATTGTCACTTCAGCTTAATACTCCGATTAGTTGAATTCCTATATTCTTGGTAAATTAGGAGTAATAATAATTTCCATTCATGGCGAAATCAACCGTTGTGAAGAAGCTGTTCATCCTATTCGTCTTATTACTTGTGATAGGACTTGTATGGTATAAGCAATCACCCGAATTACGATCCTGGGTGAACCAAAAGAAATTTTATGTTCGTCACCCCGACGTGGTTGGCGGACCCTGCGGTCCTCTTTGTGGTGGTATTTACGAGTATCCCAAAGACCAAGCTTTATCAAATACCGAAACACTTCCTGATTTTACAAATGATACAACGAAAAAACTACTAGTTACTGGAACTATTTACGATATTGATGGAAAGCCAGCAAAAGATGTAATCTTTTATATCTATCACTCCGATGATAATGGTTTGTATCCAAGAAGAGGGGATGAAAAAGGAGCGGATTCCGTCCATGGCTTTATCAGGGGATGGATACGAACCATGGATGATGGCCGTTATTCATTTTATACAAGACGACCCGGATTAGATGTAGCAAATAAAAACAGGGCACATATTCATTGCATTATTAAAGAACCGGCATATAATGAATATGCTTTGTCCGATCTCGTTTTTCCCGATGACCCCTGGCAATTGGAAGTGGAGAAGAATACCGCCCAAACGGAAAATGGAGGTATGGTCAAATTCCTTCCATCGTCCGATTCTTCCTTACAAATTTGTGAACGTAATATCTATTTGGGAAGAAATATATTCAATTATCCGGTGAAGAAGTGAGAAAAGGGATAGTCGGGAAGTAGTGAAGGTTTTTTTGGGAATCACGTTTATTAAAAACAAACAGTATTTTATCATATTTAATCTCCAAATAGTAGAAGCAATATTCCCGCTTTTCCGCTTTCCCGGCAAAACCCCATGAAATATTTACTATAATATGTAACATTGGTCAATGCAGATACGTCTTGCAATAAACCAACCAATGAGAAAAGCACTCTTAAGCCTTTTTCTATCTCTGCCAGTCATTCTTTCCGCTCAAAAGACCATACTCTGGAAAGTAACCAATAATTCAGATAACCATGTTTCTTATTTATTAGGAACCGAACACTTGCTAAGTCGTGATTATGTAGATTCATTACACATAATTGCAGAAAGTTTGAAGAACTGCGAGATGGTTATTACTGAAGTGAATAAGGACTCTACTCGTACACAGGCATACTATAATAAAAGGGAATCGTCTTATACATTGAGGGAAGTAATGTCGGAAAAGGATATTGAAACAATCAACTTTGCCCTTTCTTATTCGTCAGCAAAGGACTGGTCAAAGTTTACTCCGGGTGAATTATTCGCTAAAATCTCTGGTTACACAGAAGGATATGAAATGGGAGTCAAGCCCGGGGTCGTAAGAATAGACGATTATATACAGGTGCTTGCTAAAAACAATAATAAGCAATCCATATATCTCGAATCTGATTCAGCACAGCTGGAAATTTTGCGAAAGGCAACTGAAGTTATTGATTGGAAGTATTTTAAAAAGAATATTGGGAAATGGCTTGATATGTATAAAAGGCCTGCTGCAGATATAACTACTACCCGTTTATATAAACAATTTTACCAGTTTGATCTTAATTACGCATTTGATGGAAAATGCAGCGGTGACATATTATTGGAAAAGAGGAATGATGAATGGATGAAGCAGCTTTTAATTTATTTCAAGGACAAGAATTGTTTTGTAGCTGTTGGGCTTTCTCACCTTGGAAAACAATGTGGACTTATTCAGCAATTGAAAAGGGCGGGATATGAAGTGGAGCCGATGAATATGAAGTAGCATAGCGGTTCAATTATAGGGAGGATGAAATATAAATACTCACTACCTAAAAGCGACTATATGTCGCTTTTTTTTCTGCATTTATGAAATGGGACATATCGTTTGAGAACTAGTGAATAGTAATAACGAAATCATCTGAAATCCCATCCTGAGGCATCCTATTTTAGCCTCCTAATTTAAAAACCAATAATTATGAAACTCCAACAACCATTAATGGCTGTGCTATGCAGCGCCTTATTGTTTTCGTCGTGCAAAAAAGATAAAATCGACACTCCAGCACCACCACCTCCACCAGATCTTACGCCTTCAATCGCTTCTATCAGTCCAACTTCTGCAGGATATGGTGCAGTAGTTACTATCTCCGGAACAAATTTCAATTCGGATAAAAGCAAGGACACTGTAACTATTGGCGGATTAGTGATCCCGGTAGAATCAGCCACAGCAACCACACTTACTATTAAACTGCCTTCTCTTCTGGCTACCGGTAGTGGTACTATTGAAGTAAAGACTGGTAATGGGAAAATTACAGGCCCTAAGCTGACCTATGTTCCAGATGTATTTATTGCAGGTAGTGAAGCACCAGATGCCAACTCTGAAGATGTAGCTACATTATGGAAGAACGATACAGCCCAAACTGTTTTTACAAGTACAAATGGGGCAGCAGCCAACGCAATTTTTGTCAATGGTAGTGAAATTGTATTAGGGGGAATGAAGTATGGTGGAACAGTTACCCCTGCAATTTGGAAGAACGGTGTTCTTTCAACGCTACCTGTTGCTGCTGAGGGTGGAAATTTAAATGCAATAACAGTATCTGGAAATGATATCTATGCAGTTGGCTTTTTAAATACTCCCACTTATAGTAAGGGCACCTACTGGGTAAATGGTACTGCCCATACTGTAGCACCCAATGCCCTGGGTTCAGATGCTAAAGCCATCGCCGTTTCAGGAAATGATATTTATATTGCTGGTTATGAAACAGATGGCAACAGAACCATTCCTAAGTATTACAGGAACGGAACAGCTTATACTTTAGCTAATGCTAATGATGGAAATTGTAATGTTAATGCTATAAGTTTATCAGGGACTGATGTTTACGTAGCAGGATCTGAAGTAGTGAATTCAAAGGAATCTGTAAGATTATGGAGAAATGGAACTATTGTACCAATTCCCGCTACTAATAACCATGAAAGAGTAGCTGCTATGACTGTTGTAGGTAATGATGTATATATGGCGGGCATTGAAATTAATTCAACTACCGGAGCCTATTATGCAAAGTATTGGAAAAATGGTGTGGCAACAAATGTTACTGATGGTTCAACTTATGTAATTCTGACCGGAATTGCAGTATTCGAGAATGATGTGTATGTAACAGGATTTGAACAGCTTAACGGCACCACGAAGTCGGTTTATTGGAAGAATGGTGTTAAAACCATACTTACTAAATCAGGATCAGGTCACGGATATGCTCAAGCTATTGCACTTCGTTAAATCCCCTTCTTGGTAATATTTTAAAATTTAGATACGGATCATTTGACTCAACGAGGAAGGGTCCTCACTAGCTGCGATAGGCATTCCTATCGCAGTTTTTTTAACCTCGTAGATTGTGCCGTCTAAGTTTCATATCTGCATATTTCATCTGTTTTAGGTTCAAGGCCCCAAAAATCGTTTGTGAACTGAGAACAATCACTAGTGAAATGCATGTTTTTTTTGGTGAAATCGACATATCACATATAGGAGAGAGCTTTAGTTTCGCTATCTCATAAAATTCTGTATGAGATTCATTAGCGAATGATACTAGAGACAATAGATAAAATGACCTTTAGCCTTCTTAGTGATGAAAAAGAGGTTAATGCCTCTCTTACATATACCACTATAGCTTTTGACGATGCGGCCTTAAATACATCCGAAAAATACATTTTGAGTGGAATTGGAACCGGATCATGGATCATTCATAACCACTCTGGAAGAAGTGCTAAAGTGAACTCTAAGATTAAAGTGGAGATTGGTGGCATCATGTCAATCACAATGCAGTTTCCCAGAAGAAAGTATATTAT
>JBGAQE010000154.1:0-17493 GCA_044220885.1 Chitinophagaceae bacterium | reverse complement strand
CATACCCACATCCGTTTGGGTAAGCAAAGCATTTTTTGGAATTGACATAAGGGAGTACGGCAGTGGTAATGCTGGTGCTACCAATTCCTTCAGAGTATTAGGCTCCCGCTGGGGCACATTTGTAATGCTTGTAGATATGCTTAAAGGGCTTGCAGCCGTTAAGCTTTGTTATCTGATTCCTTTTTATGTTGATAATGAAATGGCAAGGACCGGGTTCCAGATCGGACTTGGTTTAGCTGCTGTTTTAGGTCATATTTTCCCTATATGGGCCGATTTCAGGGGTGGTAAGGGTGTTGCTACTTTATTCGGGTTAGTATTGGGTATTTCACCGTGGACAGCTATCTGTTGCGTTGGGATATTCCTGTTGGTGTTATATCTAACCCGTTTCGTATCCCTAAGCTCCATTATGGCTAGTCTGGCCTTTCCGGTTTTTATACTTGTCATCTTTAACGTTGATAATGTTGCCTACCGGGTATTCGCAGTAATAGTGGCTTTAATGGTTGTACTCACCCATCAAAAGAATATTGGCCGAATTCTGAAAGGCAGTGAAAGTAAAGTGCCTATCCTAAAGTATCGCGACCGGCGAAACCGCAGGGGTCGCAATCTCCGATAATCCATAACTCACAATTAGTTAAACATTCTGTAATACCGTTGCCCTCTTTTGGGTAACGTGATTCGTCTATTTATTTGGTATAATGATTGTCTTAATGCATTTAAACCCCTGTACAATGAAAATAGTAGCTGCACTGGTAAGTATTTCACTCTTGGTCTCTTCCTGCTCACAAAATGCGATTACAGGACGAAAGCAATTGAGTTTCTTTAAGGAATCGGATATTCAGGATATGGCCGCCACCCAATACAAACAATTCCTGACCGAAAACAAAGTGGTGGCTTCAGCCACCAGTAAGGATGCTGAAATGGTAAGAAGGGTAGGACAACGAATATCTTCTGCCATAACAAAGTTTTATACTGAAAAGGGATTAGCAAAAGAATTGGAAGGATATCAATGGGAGTATAACCTGGTAGATTCAAAAGAAGTGAATGCCTGGTGTATGCCTGGAGGAAAGATTGTAGTGTATACCGGACTATTGCCTATTTCTCAAAATGAAGCGGCTTTAGCGGTTGTTATGGGGCATGAAGTGGCTCACGCTCTTGCCAAACATGGTAATGAAAGAATGAGTCAGGCTACCGCTCAGCAATTGGGTGGAGTGGCCCTGGAAGTGGCTGTAGCCAATAAGTCGCCAGAGGCCCGTAACATCTTTATGGGCGCCTATGGCATCGGAACAACGGTCGGAGGAACATTACCTTTCTCACGAAAACACGAATTGGAAGCGGATAAACTGGGACTGATTTATGCGGCCCTTGCAGGTTATAACCCACAGGAAGCCATTCCTTTATGGGAAAGAATGGAAAAGGCTGGCAGCGGTTCTCAAAAGCCCCCGGAATTGCTTAGTACCCATCCCACAGAAGCAACAAGGATCGAAAAACTAAAGGCTATGATGCCTGAAGCCCTCAAATATTACAAACCCATGAACCAGGGAGGGAGATAGTTAAAAACTTGTCCCTGCTCAATATTTACAGCCTCCTTACTGCTTAGCTGGCAGCAAGGAGGCTTTTTTTTGCTTTAAAGTTTCCCCCCTTGATTGCTATTTTGTACCTTTGTCGTCCCGTTCCTTTATTTAACCCTAGGCTTTCACCAAAATCTCTCGCATGTCTCAAAACCTGTTAGAAAAACTTGAGCTCCGTGATGAGAAAAATATTCTTATTCAGGGACTTCCTTCCTCAATCGAGAAGCAGTTTGTGAAACTGTCGTTTTCAAAAAATGTGACACCGTTGCTTAAAGCGCGGAAAATTGATTTTGCATTGGTATTTGCTATCAACGTTAATCAATTGAATGGCATTATGAAAGAAGTGTTACCTGCACTTCATCTTCAAGCTAAGTTCTGGATCGCTTTTCCTAAATCATCTTCTAAGATCGTTACCGACCTCAACAAAAGTTGTAACTGGCAATGCACTTGTGATGCTGGTTTTGAAGGAGTGGAAGAGATTACTTTGGATCATGTATGGACGGCCATGCGTTTTACAAAGAAAGAGACCGTTAAGGCAAGCCGCGTTTCAAAACGTGAAGTGGCTCTGGCAGTATAAAAATACTTTATCTGTAAAAAGGGTTTATTGCATATTTGCAGTAAACCCTTTTTCTTTTGGCACATATCAATATCGAAATTAAAGCAAGGACAAACCGGATTAATGAAATCCGTAAAATACTGATAGGTCAGAAAGCTGTATTCAAAGGAGTCGATAACCAGACAGATACATATTTCAATGTTCCTAATGGCCGGCTTAAACTCAGGGAAGGCAATATCGAAAACAATCTCATTCAATACGTCAGGACAAACCAGGAAGGCCCAAAACAATCCTACTTCAAATTACTTCCAGTAAGTGACCCTGTAACTTTAAAAGCTATTCTTACTGCTGCTAATGGTGTAAAGGTTGTTGTTGCCAAAAAGCGGGAAATCTATTTTATCGATAATATAAAATTTCATCTGGACAGCATTGAAGGTCTCGGCAACTTTGTAGAAATTGAAGCAGGGAATTTGATCAGGGATCTCAGTAGTGAGGAATTGAATAACCAATGCAATCAATACATGGAGGCTTTTGGGATAGAGCAGGAAGACTTGATTGCGGTGTCTTATAGTGATATGTTGTTGGATAAGGGTGAGGTATAGTTTGCGTTACAAAGGCTTTTTTACCGCAGAGACGCAGGGGGGCATTTCTCTGCGTCTCCGCGCCTCTGCGGTTAAATTTATTTAATACTAATACAGCTGCCGGTAAAACGGGAAACTGTATTTTAAAGTTGCGGGTTACGGGTTGGGGGTAACGTGTTCTCTCAGGTAATTAAAAATTGGAATTTCGGAGTCAAACTTATTACGTAAAACTTAAAACGTATCACTCCAAAAAGAAATGGCTAGCGCAATATCACAGTCCCCGCCACTTAGTCAACGTTCCTTCCAGTTCTTTCAGATGCTGATGAGTTTGTAGTAATACCATCTGCTCCTCCATGGTATGGGGCTTTTCAAGATCGGCCTGGTTCTCTTTCAATCATCCTCTTTATTTTCCGAAGCTTGAGATAAATAAGGGTTGACAATGTCTCTTTCTCTATACCTTCTTCCCGCACTGCAATCTTTCCTTCGAAATGTTCTTTCCAGTTGGCGCTTAATTCATAAGGGAAGTCCATCAAGGTAATAATCATGGAATTGATGGATGGGTCTTCATGATACAGGGAAATTCTTTTGCGTTGGTTCAATTCCTGCCTTATACCATTCCTTATACATATCCATCATCTGCACCAGCTTCTTATTATCCATCATGGCAGCATCATCAAATTCTTCGAATATATGATCTGCAACGGTTTTTCCTTCTTCCCATTCTTTTAATCCGAATTCAATCAGGCATCGAACTAGGCCTCTCTCATGCATTTCATCCCTGTTGATTAGCCCAATTGTGTCATCATCGAACCCTTCAATTTCCTCTGTCGGTGGGGGCGTATTAGCTGCCTGTTGTTGTGCGCGATTCTCTTCTTTTGTAACACGCTCTCTCAGGTATTTATTGACAAGGTTATTTAAACCGCTTTCTTCAATCTTTAATAATTGGGCGCAACGTTTAATATAATCCTGTTGCTTGGTGAAATCTTCCGCCTTATTGATCTTGGCGATAGTCTCAGCCATATGGTTTACCACCTGTGCTTTCTTGTTGGAATCATCACCCGCTTCTTTCAATGAAACTTCTAATTGGAAAAGGATGACATCCTTCTTATTGTTGGCAACGAATTCACGGAATTGTACAGCACCAACCTTGTTTACATAACTATCAGATCTTCCTTATCGGGTATCAATACCAGCTTTACATTCAACCCTTCTTCGAGGGCCATATCAAGTCCCTCAATGCCGCTTTTATACCAGCATTATCTCCATCGTATATGATTGTAAGGTTATTGGTGTATTTTCTTACCAATCTGAGTTGGTCAGTAGTTAAAGAAGTACCACCCGATGCTACCACATTTTCAATACCCGCCTGATGCAAGGAAACAACATCCGTATATCCTTCCACCAATAAACATTCATCATTCTTATCGATTGCCTGTCTTGCAAAATAAGAGCCGTACAGGATCTTACTTTTTACATAGACTTCATTTTCTGGAGTGTTGATATACTTTGGAGCCCGGTCATTTTTACCTATGATACGTGCCCCAAACCCAATTACCTTACCGGTATTGTTATGTATAGGGAAAATAATACGTCCTCTGTAGTTATCTGCTAATGATTCATCTCTTTGTACTACCAGTCCGGTCTTGACCAATAATTCAGGAGTGTATTGTGCCGCCACTGCAGCTTTGGCAAAGGCATCTCTTTGTTGCAGGCAATAGCCGATCTGGAATTTTCTTACAATATCTTCCCTGAATCCTCTTTCTTTCAGATAACTAATGGCAATATCTTCTCCCTCTTCGGAAGAAAACAGCTGTTCAGTAAAATATTTCTGTGCAAATCCATTTATGATATATAAACTGTCGGCTACCTGTTGCAGTTGTTTGAACTCTGGACTAGTCTCAGTCTCTTCCACTTCCACCTGATAGCGATTGGCTAACCATCGCAGGGCTTCTGTGTAAGAATACTTCTCGTGTTCCATCAAAAAGCTGATGGTATTACCGCTTTTACCACACCCGAAGCATTTATAGATTTCCTTGGCAGGGGAGACAGTGAAGGATGGGGATTTTTCATTGTGGAATGGGCAAAGTCCCAAGTAGTTTGCCCCCCTCTTTTTGAGCTTCACGAAGTCACCCACTATCTCAATGATGTCGATGCGACTCTGAATCTGTTGTATGGTATGTTGTGATATCACCTTGATTAGTAGAGTAAAACGCTAAAAACCCGATTTTTTGGGGACTGTAAAGATAAACTATGGCACAGTTTTTACACCATTAAAAACTAATCCGTTTCCCGAAATCCAAAAAGAGCACCCTATGAGAACTGTAGTACGTTTATTAACTATCCTGTTTATCGTATTTCCCCCATTGGTTTATGGGCAGCAACCATCAAATCCAACCTGTCATGCAGCCTTTTCTGCAGACCATACTGTTGGTTGCAATCCAATGGTGGTAAGCTTCACCGATAACTCATTTCCTCCTGCGGGCGATCCTGTTATTTACTGGCAATGGACTTTTGGTGATGGCTCCAGTTCTTCTGTAGCTAACCCGGTTCATACTTATACTAATCCTGGTAAGTACTCAGTAAAATTAGTGGTAAGGACCCAATTAGGTTGGACAGATAGTTTAAAAAGGACAAATTATATAGCAGTGAATCTTACTCCTGAAGTTAATCTGGGTAGAGATACTGCGGTTTGTGAAGGAACAGTTGTGACTTTAGATGCTGGAAATCCGGGTGCTACTTATTTATGGAGCACAGGAGAAACTACCAGATCTATCCAGGTTGCGACTGCAGATGAGTATTCTGTTACAGTTAAAAAAAGGTACTTGTGAAAAATCAGATACGATAAGAATCAATCCACGTCCACAGATATATCCTCAGCATGGTTTTGTAGTTCGTGGTAATGGTCTTTGTTTACCAGTTGAAGTACAGTTTATAGATAGTTCCACAAGTTGTCCAACTCATCAGATAGTAAGAAGACAATGGGATTTCAGTGATGGAAGCACATCATCACTTCAGCATCCAGTACATGTTTTTAATAGTGCCGATACATTTATTGTAAGAATGACCATTTGGGATGAAACTGGTTTTTCTATGACAAGAAGTAAGAGAGTGATTATTCAAGGATCGCCAAGGCCTTTGGTGAATTTAGGAAATGATACTTCTGTTTGTGAATCATCACAGTTAGTTCTTAATGCAGGAAACCCTGGAGCCAGTTATAACTGGAGTACAGGTGAAACAACGCAGACAATTTCAGTATACAATTCAGGAAAGATAAGTGTGGTAGTAAGTAATGGTGCTTGTTCGGCAAGCGATACTATAAATGTTGTTGTAAAGCCATCGCTGATTCCAAAATTCGGTTTCCAGATTACCGGACCTTGTTTACCTTCTGAAGTAAGGTTCAGGGATAGTTCATTAGTATGTGGAGTAACGATACAACAATGGCAATGGGATTTTGGAGATGGTCAAACATCTTCCCTGCAACACCCTGCACATATCTATTCACAAAATGCAGAGTATATAGTTAAGTTAACGATTACAGACAATACTGGTAACAGTATCACAAAGAGTAAACGATTATTGATTCAATCTTCTTCTGCAACACTTAATCTTGGAAAAGACACCACCATCTGCTTTGGTGATTTTCTTACCCTGGATGCTGGTAATGCAGGAGCCAATTATCAGTGGAGTACCGGGGAAACAACGCAGCAGATCATGGTTTTTGACGATGGTGATTATTCTGTTCGTGTTGATAAGGGTGGCTGTATTGCTACCGATACTATACATGTAACAACCGTTTTCCCTATTGCCCCCACATTTACAGCAAATGTTATCGGAAACTGTTTGCCGGTGGAAGTACGATTCAATGATGCCAGTACCACAAGGTGCGGACAACAATTGATGCAATGGCGTTGGGATTTCGGAGATGGACAAACATCAACCCAACAGCATCCTGTTCATGCCTATACAAAGTCGGATACTTTTGCTGTGCGGTTAACAGTTACTGCAAGTAATGGTATGTCGGTTTCAAAATCAAAGATAGTATATATCCCTAATACCATACCCGTTGCCAATGCGGGAATCGATAAGATCGTTTGTAAAGGTCAGTCTGTTCAATTAGATGCCGGTGAGTCGGAAGCAAATTACAAGTGGTCGCCAGCAATGAGTCTTACCAACGATACTATTAAGAGCCCTATAGCAAAACCAGAAGCAACCACCCTTTATGAAGTGGCAGTTACCAAGTGTATGGTCACTGTTACTGATGTGGTGCAAGTTACTATTGCACCGCAAACCGGCACCGATGATACTTAAGGATGATGAGAAGCTAAGAACAACAAAGTCTGATTCTTACCAATGGTATTGGAATGGTACTGAAATACCAAAGGGAAAAGAAAGGAGTATACAGCCGGAAAAAGCGGGGTATTATTCTGTTGAAGTAAGGAATAACCTGGGATGCAGTAAGAAATCGGATTCAGTTTATTTCTTGCCCAAAGGCAGAAAGGATAGGGGATTCAAAGGCATCAGGGTAAGATGTACACCGAACCCGGGAAATGGAATGGTTTGGGTATTGCTTTCCAAAATGCCAGAAAAGCCGGTTACTATTACTGTAATAGATCGTACAGGTAAACCGATTCTTACTACCCAAATTAGCAATTACGCCAACTTATTAAACCTTACTAAATTAGCCAAAGGGCAGTATTTCATACAATTAGTGCTTGATAAGGAAAGGATCAGTATTCCGTTCCAACTTCAATAACCAATAAATAAAAGTAATATAAGGGCCAGTATTTTGCTGGCCCTTTTTTAGTTCATACCCTTTATAATGTTACAACTACGATTCGCTTCCTGTGCGAAGCAGGTGCATATTTTAAAACATATTTTTTTATTATTCCGGATATTCTTTAGTAAATTGTATAGAGTCATTTAAGTACGATTAATGACGAGTTCTTTATTTCTTCACTATTTAAATTTTTCTCCCATGGTTACGACCGAAGTCGCACAGCTTTCGCAGGAATGCAATGCCTGGAGGGAGACATTGCGTTCATTCAGGGATGAATTTCATCAAATGAAACAACAGCTCCAGGAAAAGGCCAAAGGCCACACTCACAAAGAAGATCTCCTCCAGGTCGAGCATCTCGACAATCAGCTTCACATTCAACTGATCAACATCCACGATCTGAAGCAAGCCATCAAGCAACACGACAAAAAAGTTTTATTGGAAGTAGCGCAAAATGAAAGCGGTATTTCTGAATCCACCTTGCTTGATCACGAAAGGCTTTTGATTCTTACACGAGTCTTGATAACACTTTGCAAGACATCCGACACGAGTACGACCTCTTCACGAACCGAACGCAATAGTCCAAACTTTACGGTACTACTTCTTCATGTAGCAACTACCGGTTTCACAACCGTTACAGGATTCTTTTTCTCTTAAAGCAACAGCTCTTCCTCACTGATAATAATCACCTTATGACCTAATTGGGTTCATAAGATAAATTGCTTTACTTAATGAAGATTTGTGGTGCCTTTAAAACAATTTATTCACCATAAACTTTTTTGTCATGGCAGAGTTTGATACTTCACATGTAAAAAATATAGTCTTGTTGGGCCATGCCGGCTGCGGCAAGACCACATTAGCGGAGAGTATGCTTTTTGAAGCAGGCATTATTACCCGCAGAGGTACTATTGCTGAAAGAAATACAGTTAGTGACTATCATGAATTGGAGCAGGAAAGAGGCAACTCGATTTTCTCTAAGTTATTGCATAGTAAATGGAGAGGGTATAAGATTAATATCATCGACACTCCGGGTTATGATGATTTTGTAGGGGAAGTGATTTCCTCATTACGGGTAGCCGACACTGGTATAATGCTGCTGAATGCTGCCGCAGGTGTGGAAGTGGGCGCCGATATCATTTGGGAGTATACTGAAAAGTTCAAGACCCCAATGATTTTCGCAGCCAATAAACTGGATCATGATTCTTCTGATTTCGATAAAACAGTTAAAGAAGCAAAGAATCATTTTGGAAATAATGTAGTGGTGGTGCAATACCCACGTCAACAGGGAGCTGGTTTTCATGAAATCATCGATGTACTTAGAATGACGATGTATAAATTTCATGATACTGGTGGTAAACCTGAAAAGTGCGCTATTCCAGATGATGAAAAAGAAAAAGCCGACATGTTACATAAGGAACTCATTGAAGCTATCGCCAGCAACGATGAAGGCCTTATGGAAAAATATTTTGATAAGGGAGAATTGGATGAAGATGAAATGAGGGTTGGTTTGAAAAATGCCATGACCCATCACGACCTGTTTCCTCTTTTCTGCCTTTCGGCTGAAAGAAATATGGGCAGTGGCCGTTTGATGAGCTTCATTGATAATGTTTGTCCAAGTGGTAACGAAATGCCACCGCAATTAACTACCAATGGAGACACCTTGGTTTGTACTGAGAAAGGACCAGCATGCATTTTTGTTTATAAGACCGTAACAGAACCTCATGTTGGGGAACTGTCTTATTTCAAAGTGTATTCAGGTATTGTGAAAAGTGGTATGGATCTGGTAAACGAAAACACAGGTGTGTCTGAAAAACTGAATCAGTTGTTTGTTGTGGAAGGCAATAAACGCACATCGGTTACAGAACTGGTAGCAGGTGATATTGGAGCAACATTGAAATTGAAAAACACACATGTAAATAATACCCTCCACGAAAAGGGTAAGAATATAGAATTGCAACCGATAGTGTTCCCGGTTCCGAATATGACTGTAGCTGTAGAAACAGCTAAGAAAGGGGAGGAGGAGAAACTTTCACTGGCTCTTCATCAATTAAGAGAAGAAGATGCTACAGTGATTGTTGAATTCTCACCTGAGCTTAAACAGACATTGATACATTGTCAGGGTGATATGCACCTGGCCGTAATAAAATGGAAAATTGAACATCACTTTAAAGTTGAGGTGAAATTCAATAAGCCTAGGATACCTTACAGGGAAACAATCCGGAAAATGGCAGAATCAAGCTATCGCCATAAGAAACAATCTGGCGGTTCTGGTCAGTTTGGTGAAGTATTCATGCGAATTGAACCATGGCATGAAGGAATGCCGGAACCAGCTAATCTTCCAGTGAGAGGAAAGGAAATCATTGATCTGGATTGGGGTGGAAAACTTGGTTTATTATAATTGTATTGTGGGTGGAGCTATTGATGCAAGATTCCTTCCATCCATATTCAAAGGGGTGATGGAAAAAATGCATGAAGGACCTCTAACAGGATCTTATGTAAGGGATGTGAGTATGTGTGTACGATGGTAAGATGCATCCGGTTGATAGTAATGATATATCATTCAAGATTGCCGGTTTACAAGCTTTCCGTCAGGCTTTCCAGCAAGCCGATCCACAGATTCTCGAACCTATCTATCATGTGGAAGTATTGAGTCCAGATGACCTTACAGGTTCAGTAATTGGCGACCTGCAGACAAGAAGGGCCATTGTTGAAGGAATGGATAGCGAAGGCCATTTCACCAAGATCCTTGCAAGGGTTCCGTTGGCTGAAATGCATGAATATTCTTCTTCACTTCGTTCCATAACCCAGGGAAGGGCCAAATTCAGAATGAACTTCCATGAGTATAATATGGTTCCTTTTGAAATTCAGAAGAAGCTTCAGGAAGAGTATAATAAGACTGTGAAAGAAGAGGTTTCCTGATAATGTTATAGAAGAATGATAAGTTATGCACCGGATTGCGCTGGAATTTGATTTCAGACAATCCGGTTTTTTATTGGTTATTAAGAAATAGGCGGCTTCTTTAAATATTGAAAATCAATTATATATGATTGTTTTTTTGCTATATTCTGTTCATTTATCGTAGATATACTGTGGAAAATTCACTATTACAATGGCATTGTTTTTGGAATTAGTCTTGAAGATTAAACATCAAAGCTATTTATTATGAAAAAATCCCGTCTCTTTTTAGTTAGTGTTCTTGCTTTTTTGGCGCAATACTATTTGTGGTTTCTTGCCAGAAAAATATTTCGGGCGATACGGCATCAATTCCTGCAGGAAAATCTAAATTATCTGTTTATCTGCTGGATGGTCCCAATGATTACCAACAAGTGAATATCGACATCAGTGGCATTCTGGTTAAAGTTGATACCTGCGATAAGTCAGGCAGGGAAGATGATGATGATCATCATGGTTGCGATGATGACCATGATTCTTCAAGAGTTCAGTGCGATGTATGGGATACGCTTTCTATTAACCCAGGTGTGTACGATTTGTTGAAGTTGCAGAATGGAGTAGATACCTTACTAGCATCTGGTTATATTCCACAAGGACGAATTGAAAGAATCAAATTCGTTTTGGGAACGAATAACACAGTGATGGTTGATAGTGTTATCCATACTTTAAAGCTCAGGAATAATCAGAATTTCATATTCCTGAACATCAAGCATGAGGATATCGATTCCATTACATCCAATAATTTCCAATTGTATCTCGACTTTGATTTGTCAAGGTCTATTCAATTCAAGAATGGCGATTATTGGTTGAAACCTGTTTTGAAACCATTCGGTCATCATAGCACAGGCGAAATAGAAGGTAAAGTGCGTCCTGTAAATTCACATGGCTTTATTGCTGCCATTAATGGTACAGATACAACATTCGCCCGTCCTGACCATCATGAAGGTGAATTTAAGATCAGAGGTTTGAAACCAGGAACCTATAGTGTATTGATTGATGGTATAGGGGCTATCAGATAGCTTGATTCAAAATGTACAGGTAAAAAGAGGCAAGGAAGTAGAATTAGGTAAAATAGTACTTCATAAATAATCAGAACAGTTCCCTTCGATAACTATGAATCGGGGGGAACTTGTTTCACTTTCTTTTTTAAATCCAATATTGCTGTTGCTGCAAACTATTAAAAAAGGAACCCCACAAATGTGAGGTTCCTTTTTTAATCATATTTAGCGCAGTTTTGCATTTCCCATTCAGAGTAAGAAACTTTTAGTCTCTTTAGTTCTTCATCAGGAACTCCATTCCATTTATTAGGAACATTACCTGCATAACCGATATCTTTCACACCTATCTCGCTTGTATAAAAACCAGTGGCAGTTAAGTTTCTCATCAAACTAAAAAGGCAACACCTTGTTTCATGGAAGGCTTTGCTTTTTCAGGATAGGCAATAGCGTCCACCATCTCCATTTTTTGTGTTTCATTGCAGTTGATGAAAGCGGCTCCATATTTATTGAAACATTGCATATCGAGCCAGCGAAGGCCTCCCTGCATAGGAACCTGATGGGAGGGCATATCCTGAACAATAAAGTCGATAAAGGCAGGAACCCCTGCTTCTGAGGCACTGCCGCTGATTTCGTCCTTGGGTATGATAATGTCTGCCAATACTGTGATTGTAGCCATTTCATGTTCATTGAAGAATTTCTTACCGACTAAAGTTCTTTCGTAAGCCAGTTCATCCTTATTACGATCCAGCTTGAATTCATTGGTGCCATCAGCAGGCGGCGTTACCTTTTCAGCTTCCTTCTTTTCAGGCAACTTACACGCATCCAGCAGAACCCCGGCGGATAGTGTGCCCAGGGCAATGGCTTTAAGCGATTTTCTTCTATCCATATTATTGACTTTAATAAGATGATTAATTGGTGATGTGGTACGGGTTAGATATTCTGTTTTTTCATTTCTTCAATGATATATTCAGAAGCCCTGAGTGATAATGCAAGGATTGTCCAGGTGATATTCTTATCTGCCTGACTTACAAATGCGGCACCATCAACCACAAACAGGTTTTTATCATGTGCCTGGTTCCATTTATTGAGGGCAGATGTTTTTGGATCATTACCCATTCTTGCAGTACCAGCTTCATGGATGATTTTTCCAGGAGATTCAAGACCATAATTATTTTCCGGACCATCATTATCACCCCATGTTGTGATAGCACCCATTTGATGCATGATTTCTTTGAAAGTTTCCTTCATATGCTTAGCCTGCTTTACTTCGTAATCACTCCATTTAACATCAAACTGCAAAACAGGAATACCATATTTGTCAACAACTGTAGGGTCAATTTTGCAACGATTGTCAGCTGTTGGGATAGCTTCACCACGTCCAGCCATTCCTACTCCGGCACCATAGAAGAAACGGAAATCTTCCTTCAAAGATTTACCATAACCACCGGCTTCTTTCTTCTGTCCATGTACAGCATACTTACCGTTCATACCTTCAATTCCAAATCCGAATCCATAAGCAGGTTGACTCATTCCACCCCAATATTCGATATGGTATCCTCTTGGAAAATCCAGTTTCTTATTATCCAACCACCATGGTGAATAGATATGCATTCCTCCAACACCATCTTCATTATATCTCTTTCTGTCGAATAGTTGTGGTAATACGCCTCCCATTGCAGCTCCGGTACTATCATGCAGGTAACGACCTACTACATCGCTGTTATTGGCAAGTCCGTTTGGATGTCTGGCCGATTTTGAATTCAGTAATAATCTTGAAGATTCACAGGCACTCGCGGCAACAATTACAACACGACCACTTACCTGGTATTCCATCATATCGTCCTTATTCACATAAGAAACGCCTGTTGCTTTTCCTTCCGAATTGGTTAACACTTCACGAGCCATAGCATTTGGCAAAATATCAACATTGCCTGTTGCTATTGCGGGTTTCACAAGCACTGAAGATGAAGAGAAGTCGGCATACTGTGCACTACAGCCACGACCACATTGTGCACAGTAGATACATTCACCACGATCCTTATTATCAGGCAAAGCTTTTGTAAGGATTGATAAACGGGATGGTATCACTTTTACACCAGCAGTCACCGCTGCTTTCTTTATCATCAATTCATGCAGCCTTGGTTTAGGAGGAGGTAAGAAGATACCATCCGGATCATTCTCTAATCCTTCATTACTTCCAAAAACGCCGAGCATCTTATCGATACGGTCGTAATAAGGTTTGATATCTTCATAGCCTATTGGCCAGTCATCGCCTAATCCATCTATACTTTTTCTTTTGAAGTCTTTTGGTCCAAATCGCAAGGAAATCCTTCCCCAGTGATTGGTTCTTCCGCCCACCATTCGGGCACGCCACCAATCCCATTGTGTTCCCTGGGCTTTGGTATAAGGTTCACCATCAATTTCCCAACCCCAGTAACAGGCATCAAAATCACCGAAGGGACGGAATTTAGTACTCGCACCACGTCGGGGTGATTCCCATGGGTTTTTAAATTGTGTTTGGTTTAGTCGTGGATCATAGAGTGGACCTGCTTCAAGCAGACATACTTTCAATCCAGCCTTTGCTAAAACATAAGCGGCCATACCACCGCCAGCACCCGAACCAACAATAATAGCATCGTATTGTTTCGGATTTTTCTTGATTTGGAAATCTCCCATAAGGCGAGTTTATACAGTTGAGTAATGTGAAGCATAAATGTAAAATAATAATGGGGGAGTGCAAAATTGATTCCTGCGGCGCTTAATGCCTAATGCCTAAGGCCTAAAGCTTAATGCGGTAGTCCGCCCAATGATCAGCTTTCAAAGCCTATTTTTTGAACCATATATATTAAATTCATTTTTAAGCTTAAGGTTTAAGGCTAATTCTTGTGTTCACAGGTTAGTTGACTGAATTTCGGTTAGCTTCAATAAATAAGCTTTAGTCCGGCTTTACTTTATATTTCCATCATTTTTGCAGTTAATTGAATTTAGGTAGCTTTCTAAATTAGCTTAAAAATGATATGATCTTACTTAATACAAAGTCACTGTTTAGCGCCGAAGGCGTATGCTTCTAGGCCTTCAGCTTTAGCAAAAAAGCATAAAGCATCAACCATGAAACACATCCTCCAAGCATTACCATTTTCTCTAATCAGTCTTCTCGCTAATGCGCAAGCAACAGATAGTACCTATGCTGAAAAATTAGGTTTTCCAAAAGGAGCAAAGGTGGTGATACTTCATGTGGATGATGTTGGAATGAGTTGGGATTCGAATGAAGGCGCTATTGCCGCTATGACAAAAGGAGTGGCTACTTCTTGTAGCGTAATGATGCCATGTGCCTGGGTGCCGGGATTTGTACATTATCTTTCACAGCATCCTGAAATGGATGCAGGATTACATCTTACCCTTACTTCAGAATGGAGGGATTATAGATGGTCTCCTTTAAGTGGCATAAAAACATCACCAGGATTGGTTGATAAGGAAGGGGCTTTATGGCCTTCAGTTGAAGAAGTGGTATCACATGCTACAGCCGATGAGGTGGAAATGGAAATCAGACTGCAGGTGGAAAGGGCCTTGAAAATGGGTTTCAAACCAACCCATCTCGACTCTCATATGGGAACACTGTTTGCATCCGCAGCATTTATGGAACGGTATATGAAAGTTGGAATGGAATATAAGATTCCGATTATGTTTCCGGCAGGGCATGCAATCGTAATCAGATCTCAAAGCCAATTACCCGATGCACAGATAAAACAGATTCAGTCTTTGGGAAAATTATTATGGACTGCAGGATTGCCTGTTCTTGATGATCTTCACAATACAAGTTATGGGTGGACTCTTGCAAAAGGGGTTGTGCCTACAGACGATAAGCTCAGGGCTTTAAAAACGGCTAATTATATTGATGCCTTGAAATCTCTCAAACCAGGATTGACCATGGTTATTATGCATTGTACGGCACCTTCAGCCATATTTGAAAAAATATCGGATTCGGGTCCCTCCCGTAAAGGAGATATGCTGGCCATGCTTGATCCGGCTTTACGGAAAGCCATCAAAGACCAGAATATCATACTTACCACATGGCGCGAAGTAGGGGAGAGAAGGAAGCGGATTCAATAAGCAAGGGTTAACCTGTATTCGTAAATCTACTATTGATATACAGACTTTTACGTATAGTTTTTTTAATCAGGAAAAGGCAATGCCGGGCAATTTTCTTTTGAAGAGGGCGTTTATTAGATATCCAATCCCTTAGAAAAACGAAAATCTAGTAACTATGAAACCGCCTGATTGTAAACAGCAATGACCAGGATTATCTGGCAGACAAGTTCCGCATTTCAGAGAATCATATCTCATCAGCTAGCAAAATCGCATTATTGAAAATTCAGAGTTGGAAATTTGCCAACAAGACACCGGAGATTGGTGTAGAATACCTGAATTCAATTGAAGACATCATCCAGAAATCATTTTTCGCCTTTGTACCGCCTTCTCTCACATATACTAAGTGAAGAGTGTTTCTTTTTCAGTCCGAATGAGAATTAAATACGTTTTTTCCTTTAATAATTTTGATCGTAACCTTTTATCGTAAACCGGGCTTGCCCGGTTTTTTTGTTTCTATACCTCAGCTAAGGCAGACTTGCAATTAAGGAGTACTTTTATTGTAAATTTCGAGAGTATGAAAGCGATTTTGACAATTGGCTTTGTAATGATATTTTCCGTTATGGCGGCACAAACACCAGACTATGCTTCCTATCCTTCTTATGATGGGAAAGATTTGGGATTGAAGTATTCACCAACTGTTTCCACATTTAAAGTCTGGTCGCCTTCCGCAACCAAAATGGAATTATTTATTTACAAGCAAGGCATTGGAGGAGGTCCCATTTCAACTCATGAAATGAAATAAGGAGAGAAAGGACTATGGCAAACAAGTATCAAGAAGGACCTCAATAAACTATATTATGTATTCAGGGCCACTGTAGATGGAAAACTCATGAATGAAGTGCCAGACCCTTATGCAAAAGTGGTAGGAGTGAATGGGAAACGTGCTCAAGTGGCAGACTTAAAAACAACAAATCCAAATGGATGGGCATCAGATAAAAGTCCGGTGTTTATAAACAAGACTGATGCCATAATTTATGAATTGCATATCAGGGATGCCAGTATCCATTCTCATTCCGGAATAAAGAATAAAGGGAAATACCTTGGACTTACAGAACAAGGCACTAGAATAGTTATGGAGAATCTACAGGCTTAGATCATATTAAAGATCTGGGTGTAACACATGTACACCTGCTGCCATTTTACGATTATTTTTCTGTTAATGAAGCGAAACCTGATAGTGTTCAATATAATTGGGGGTATGATCCTTTGAACTATAATACACCGGAAGGCTCTTATTCTTCAGACCCAAAGGATGGAACCGTTCGGATCAGGGAATTTAAGCAGGTGGTGCAGAAGTTTCACCAGAATGGATTGCGGGTAGTGATGGACGTTGTATATAACCATACTATGTTCGGGGCTACATCCTATATGAACCAGCTCGTACCTGGGTATTATTACAGGCAGAATGCAAAAGGTGATTTTTCAAATGCCACTGCTTGTGGCAACGAAACAGCCAGTGAAAGGGCTATGATGCGGAAGTTTAAGTGTTAGAGTCAGTACTTTATTGGGTGAAGGAATATCATGTTGATGGGTTTCGTTTCGATTTGATGGGTGTGCATGATATTGAAACCATGAACCTGATTTCACGTGAACTTCATAAAGTAAAACCAGATATACTTCTTTATGGCGAAGGTTGGACTGCTGGTACTTCCCCATTACCTGATTCTACAAGAGCATTGAAAGCGAATGCCTGGAAGCTCGACAGGATTGCTGTATTCAGTGACGATTTGAGAGATGGTATTAAAGGAAGTGTATTTGAAAACAGTGACCGTGGATTTGCCAGTGGGAAAAAAGGGATGGAAGCTTCAATAAAATTCGGGGTTGTCGCCGCGCTCCCCCATGACCAGGTTCCTTACGATAAAGTAAATTATTCAAAAGCGCCCTATACCAAAGAACCTTATCAGTTCATTAGTTA
>JBGAQE010000153.1:0-11404 GCA_044220885.1 Chitinophagaceae bacterium | reverse complement strand
AGTAGTTCCACATTGTGGAGATCGAATAGCCAACTGAAACTGAATTTTCATATCAGCTCCACCATAAGGAGCTCCGGCTTTTCGCCAGGTGTTATTCAACAATTGAATCATTGCATTGATCTGTGCATCTGTTGGATTATCCGGAGACCCGATAGCAGTACCTGTATGAATTACATGAACAACAATTGGTAATGTATACAAGGTATCAACGTCTTGCTGTTGATTCATTGCAATATATTGCCTTAGCCTTTTATCGGCTAGCTGTCTTTTGAAAACCGATTTGGCATCTGTTGCAGGTAACGACCAACCACAAACAGGTAGTTTTGTTTGTGCATTCGCATTAGTAGAATAAATGAAAATGAATGCCGCAAGATGGATTAAGGAAATTACTTTTTTCATAAACCAGCAGTTTGAGTATTAAAGGGCGCTGGTTTTTCAAATGATGGTATAGGAAGATAAATTATTTACCTGGAATATCAGTACGAAACATTTCCATTCCTTTTCTGTCTTGCAAGGTTACGAAACAGGTTTTATTATCCTTTCCGCCAAATGTTATATTACTGACATCTTTCCCTTTTAGTACTATTTCTCTCACAATTTGTCCTGAAGTATTGATAATCACTACCGTGCCCTTACCATACCTTGTCACATATAAATTTCCCTGCATATCACATTTCATTCCATCAAATCCGAAATCTGCGAATTCTGCAAAAAGGCGTTGACTCTTTATATTTCCCTTATCATCGATACTGAAGGCCCAGATTTTCTTTTGGATGCTTTCATTTACATAAAGGGTTTTGTTATCAGGACTCAGGCAGATTCCGTTTGTAGTACCCATATTATCTTTTAGCAAAACAGCTTTCTTATCTGTCCCTATTTTCCAAATCTGTCCAGTTTGTTTTTGCCAGTTAGGATCAGAAGCAAATACGATTCCCTTTTTACTGATGCAGATATCGTTGGGTTGATTAAAGCGATCATCATGACAATACACCGATACTTCTTTTATGACTGTATTTACTTCAAGAATATTATGCTCAGCAAAATCGGCCACAAGCATATTACCGGCACTATTAAACTGAATACTATTACCAATACTTTTACCTGGCAGAGTAATATATAGTTCCACCTTCCCATCCGGTAAAACTTTCGCAATGGTTCCATCTTTCTCGAAGTTCACCACAAATAAATTTCCCGAAGCATCTACTGCAGGTCCTTCAATATTCCTTGTAAACAGATTTTCTTCCGTTAAATTCTTTGCCTTGAACAAAGAGCCATTGAACTCTTTAGAAGGGTTCATCTTCCTTGAACAACCGAGGAGAGCGAGAATGAGGAGGAGTGATATTTTGTTCATGGTGTTATTTTAGTTTAAATGTTCAATAGTTCAATGGTTCCAGAGCTTACCCCCCGACCCCCTAAAGGGGGAGCTAGGTTAATCTCTCTAATGAATGGAAAATAGCTTTATAAACAAGACAAAAATTATTTACTTATGATGATCGACCTAGCTCCCCCTTTAGGGGGTCGGGGGGTAACCTCTGGAACCTATGGAACTTATTGAACCTACTCCACTCTGACCCTTGGGTCTACCACCGCATACAACCCATCAGCCAGCATATTTATCAAAATGAAAAATAAGGAAGAAATGAGTACCGACCCCATTACTACCGGGAAATCCAATTTTTCAAGAGCATCAACGGTTACTTTTCCTATTCCCTTCCAGCCGAATATATATTCTACGAAAAAGGCTCCGGCTAATAACTCAGCAAACCATCCGGTAATGGCGGTTATTACAGGATTGAGTGCATTTCGTAACGCATGCTTCCAAATTACTTTTGTCCTTGATAAACCTTTCGCATAGGCTGTACGGATATAGTCCTGATGCAAAACATCTAACATGGAGCTTCTTGTAAGCTGGGTTATGATGGCTAATGGACGAATCCCTAAAGTTATTGCTGGTAAAATAAGATGTGACAATTGCAACTGACGGCCCTGGAATGGGTCGGTATCATAAAGGCTTCCTGTCATATGCAGACCGGTATATTCACTCCATACAAACCCAAACAGATAGGCAATTATAATTCCCATAAAAAAAGAAGGAGCTGAAATACCCAGGATACTGGTGAAAATAGCGGATGTATCCATCCAGGTATCTTTCTTTGTGGCAGCGAGAACGCCAAGGGGTATTCCAACAACACAGGCAATAAGCATGGCTGCGAATGCCAATAATATGGTGCCGGGCAAAGCTTCAAACAGAATGGAGCCCACTTCTCTCTTTGATTGGTACGATCTGCGGAGATAGGGCATCTTGATACCCAACTTATTATTATCCCCACCAATAAAAAAACCACGCAATTGTTTTGACTTGATTTCTTCTGCCGAATGAATGGCTATGGGAGAAATATCATTGAGATATAAAAGAAACTGTTTCCATTTGGGTTGATCCAGATATAACTCTTTGCGGATGTTCTGCTGGGTGGCAGCATCCGCTCTTTGACCCAATACCAATCGAGCCGGATCACCAAATCCCTGAAATAAAACGAATACCAACACTACCACTCCCAGCAGTACCAGAATACCATAAAAGAACTTCCGGGCGAGGTATTTAAACATTGTATTAGTAAGGTTTTGGATACATTTTGCTGATATATTTTAAAGCAGCATCCATATCGGCATAACTCCATTTCTTTACAATTGTATCACGATTCAAAAGGAATAAAGTCGGATTTGCCCTGGCGGCAGTTTTGATAACTGTAGCATCACAAAGCACCGCATTAAATTTATAGAATACAGGCGGTGGATTCTTGTACAAAGTCTCAAGATTTATACTTGTGACAATTTCCCTGCCAATAGCATTTGCTGAAGCTGTCTGAGCTATCATATCCAGATAAGTCAACCATTCCCCTTGCGGATAATCACTTCTTAAAAATAAAAGCAACTTATACCCTTCTCCGCTTAACACGGTTTCTGTCATGGGTTCGCCTTTTTGATTAGTTAGGGCGAAATCTTTTATTGCGGGTTCAGCATTACCTCTGCGTACTACTTTATCATATCTTTTTACGAATGTATAAAGACTGTCATTGAAATCTTCCGGGAACTTGTCGGCAGTGAATTCCATATCCTGTCCCCCTTTCTTATAAACAAAAGTTATGACGGTACTATCCGGACGAGCCCCTTCTGGCACTTTCATTCCACCCAGAATACTATTCCCTTCTTTATACGCCAGACAATCCACAACCGGAAGATGCACCAATGCATACCACATGAATGCTAATGTGAATACTGTAGAGAAGAACAATACTATGATACTTCCTTTTGCACTAAACAGAGGTTGGATTTTTTTCCTGAAAACCAGTAACAGCAGAATCAAAGCCAGTAACAAAAGGTCTTTCATGAACGACTGATCGGAAGTAAGCGGTATGCAATTCCCGAAACAACCACATTCCTTTGGCGTACCGGTAATAACCGCATAGCCAGTAAGGAAAGTGAAGAATATGATCAGTATCAATAATAGCCAACTGAATAATCGCATCTGCCACCCTACCAATAAGGCAACACCTGCCACAATTTCAAAAGCTATCATTATTATGGAAAAGGATAAAGTGTAAGCATTCAGAAAATGGATATTCCACAATTCAAAAAACTCCTGCATCTTATAACTTAATCCTAATGGGTCATTCGCCTTCACTAATCCGGAAAAGATGAAAAGCACGCCAACAAAAACACGAACAAAATTGATGAGAAACTTCATGATGGGAATATTTAGAGTAGGGAAGAATTTTTTTGGAGTTGGGAAGAATGGAAGTTAGGCAGTAAGGAAGGAGCTGAACGTTTGTCCTTTTGATTATTCTTACAAATCCTAAACCCTTCTGATAAATTTATAGATACAATCATATCATTTTGTTTTTAACCTGTCTCAGGAGTTTTTTCTAGGTGCCTGAAGACAGGCACCTTAGCAGTCCGTTTCCTATTTAAGGTACGTGAAGAAACGCACCTTAGCGGGAACAACCCTTAAACTATTAAACCTTAAAACCTGCATAACCTGTTACACTTTAGGAACATTTGGAACATATTGAACTTCTTGCTACTCCAACCCACATTACTCTTGCTTGAAGACACGCACCTTAGCGGGGACTAAACATTAAACTTTAAACCCTTAAACTATTAAACCAGCACAAACTCTTAAACTTTAAAAACCTATGGAACTTCTTGAACTTTTGGAACCCTTAAACTTTAAACCCTTAAACCTTAAACGTCTTAAACCTATTGAACCTAATGAGCTTAGCCCCTGTGCTTTCCTTCCTTTATCAAAATCAACGCAAACAAAGAGTAATTGATAATATCCACAAAATTGGCATCTATTCCCTCACTTATAAGCGTCTTACCATCGTTTGAAACTATCTGACGGATACGGAGTAGTTTCATCAAAATCAGGTCTACAAAACTTTCCTGACTCATATCTCTCCAGGCTTCGCCATAGTCATGGTTCTTATCCATCATTACTTCCTGGGCAAAATGGATTTTTTTATCGAACCATTGAGATACGGTTTCTACTGGAAGGTCTTCTATACTTTCTGAAGGAAGATCGAGCTGAATAAGTCCGATTACACCATAGTTTACTATCCCCTTGAATTCACTGTTTACATCATCCCCTACCTTTTGTTCTCCTTTTTGCTGGATGGTGCGAATACGTTGTGCTTTGATGAATATCTGGTCGGCAATAGAGATGATTCGCAATACCCTCCAGGAGGTACCGTAATCACGGGCTTTTTTCAAAAAAATATCCCTGCATTCCTGAACGGCCTTCTGGTATTGTTCCTGGGTTTGACTCATAACTTTTAATGCTAACGGATCACTCATAATTTTCTACTGGTTGGAATTGGAAATAATTCAATCCGAATTAAATTATTTCCTCAATTTTATCCGTCAAAAATAAAGATTAAGGAGCAATGTTTACAATGAATTGCAACGGCAGGCTTTGGGTTGTGGATAAACCGCAGGTGATGGGTATTATTAATACTACTCCCGACTCTTTTTACGCTGGAAGCAGGTTTACAGGAACCGACTCAATTATAGAGGTGGCCGGGAAAATGATAGCTGAGGGGGCCACAATACTGGATATTGGCGGGCAGAGTACCCGTCCCGGAAGTGTGACCGTAAGTGAAGCCGAAGAGAAAGAAAGGGTTGTTCCTGCTATCAAAGCCCTGGCAAAAGCCTTTCCCCAGACATTATTATCGGTTGATACCTTCAGAAGTGAGATAGCAAAAGCAGCAATAGACGCTGGCGCCTGTATTGTTAACGATATCAGTGCCGGAAACAGGGAAAAGGAAATGATTCCAACTGTTGCATCCCTTAAAGTTCCATATATATGCATGCACATGAAAGGAGTTCATGAAACTATGCAAAAAGATGCCGTTTATGAAGATGTTTGCCGTGAAGTGGTAGATTTTTTCATCCGGAAAACGGAACAATGCCGGGAAGCGGGTATCAATGATGTAATATTGGATCCTGGCTTTGGATTTGCCAAAACAGCCGAACATAATTTCAAACTTTTGAAACAGCTGGAGGTATTCAGGATTTTCAACAGGCCTTTACTGGTTGGTTTATCCCGTAAATCGACTATCTACAAATCGCTTGGTATAACAGCTGCCGAAGCATTGAATGGAACTACAGTTGTAAACACACTGGCATTGGAAAAAGGGGCCAATATTCTAAGGGTTCATGATGTAAAAGAAGCCATGGAAGCGATCCAGTTATGGGAGTTATATGACAAGGCATGAAAATAAAACGAAATAAAAAAGGGCGATTGTAAATTAATTACAATCGCCCTTTTCTTTTATAGGAACAAATTATTTGTTTCCTTGTTGAGCACCACCTGGCGCCATTGGAGGCGGCGGAGGAGGCATCTTATCTTTTACATCAAGAATCTCAACATAGAATTGAAGATTTTCGTCGGGCTTTATATCAGCACCGTTTCCTCTCTTACCATATCCAAGAGCTGAAGGGATATAAAGGTTTGCTTTGCTTCCTTTGCGGAGCAAGCGGAGACCATCATCCCAGCCTTCGATTGCACCATGTGCACCGATCTGTAAGGTATAAGGCTGGTGTCCGAAAGAAGGTTCGATACTTGAATCAAAAACTTTACCAGCCAGTGTTTGACCAGTGTAGTTAACTGTTACATACATTCCGGAATCGCAAGCAAGACCACTTCCAGCCTCTTTTATTTCCACCAAAGTTCCTTTAGGAGCTTTCTGTGCAGTGATATTCTTAGCTTTCAGATAATCTTCTAAAACCTTAAGGTCTTTAGCCTTTTGAACTTCAGCTTCAGCAGCTTGTTTCTTCATCATTTGCTCAATAACCACTTGTTTGTCTTTTTCAGACTCTTCAACCGTTGTAAAAACATTCAACACTTTCATTGTAAGAATGATCTTGTCTTTTGGTTTTAAGAATGGAGGTAACTGTCCACCCGCTTTTTTGCGAAGGGTATCCACTTCCATGATAACTACAACGCTATCTCCTTTGCTCACGAGACCAAAAACTTCTACTGGGTTATAATCTGGGGTGATGCTGGAATCAATGGTTACATAAGCAGGACCATTATCAGCAGAACCAGAAAGGATAGAATCACGGATTTTCTGAACATATTCAAACTTAATAACCTGACCATTCTTTACAACCGGATTTTTGCCGTCGGTAATGATCTTGTACATCAAACCACTTTTGGTTTTCTTAAAGCTACTACCACCGCAAGCTGCAAGAAGCAACATGGCAAAAGCGGCTACGATGCCCACACGAAATTGTTTCATTGTTGTGTTTTTAATTTTTATGGAACGCGAAGATAAGGTTTCCTGACGGCGCCTTTCTATCATTTCCAAATTTTAAGATTGCAATTCTGTTTTATACTCTTTTATGACCTTTTTGAAGTTACTTACGGTATCGTCGAGGCTTTCGCTGCTTCGCCCTCCTGCTGCATTAAAATGACCGCCACCTTCGAAGTGCTTACGGGCAAAAGTATTCACGTCAAAGTCGCCCTTGCTTCTAAAACTCCATTTCCGCTCCTCATCCCGGTCAATTACCAGGGCTGCCATTTTGATTCCCTGAATGCTTAAAGGGTAATTCACCAGGCCTTCAGTATCCCCTGTGCGGATATGATACCTCAACAGGTCCTTTTTTGAAATGGCTATCAGGGCAGTATTGTATTCGTAGTTCACATCCATCCGGTTCATCAGGATATGTCCTATGAAACGAAGCCTGTTTTCCAGGAAATTATCATATATATTCTCATGCACTTTGGTGTGCTGAAGTCCCTTTTCTTTAAGCACAGCTACCATGCGATGAACCCCGGCATGGGCTGAAGGAAACCGGAAAGATCCAGTATCGGCCATTACCCCGGCATAAAGGCAATCGGCTATCCTGATATCTATCTTATCCTCATGACCCGAATTGGAAATTAAATCGAAAATCATTTCACAAGTTGAGCTCTTCGACGTATCACTAATCCCGTATTGAAAGTTAACACTATCAGGCTCCTGGTGATGGTCAATTAATATTTTAGTACAGGTAGCGGCGGCGAGTAACGGAGCCAGGTTTTTGGTACGGTGAAAGATGTTGAAATCGAGACAGAACAACCACTCGGCTTCTGCCAGCAAACCCGCTGTTTTCTCTTTATTAAGCTCGTAATCAACCACGGTATCTACTCCCGGCATCCAATTCAGCCATCCAGCCCAATTGGTGGGCGAAATGACAGTTATGTCATGTCCGAACTGATTCAGGAAGTGGTAAAGTGCCAGAAGACCTCATGGCGTCTGCATCTGGTTTTTGATGCGTGGTAATCACCACCTTACGGGGGGTGGCAAGCAGTGGATATAGTTCTTGTATTTGTTTCATTAAATGGGCGCAAAGGTAGGAAAAAGCAAGTCCGGAAGTCCGAATTTTTGGACTCCACGTTAGGCGCTGATTTTTTTGGAAAGTTTGAAATTCTAGTCCGGAAGAAAATACAAATACACTAGTAGGGATGAATTAGAGATTGGAATATGAATGTGCTAATTATTATAATTCAACTGGTAAGGTGCGGAGAAATAGAGGGTTGTCTCCAGGCCGCTACGGTTTAAAAGCATAACGACCTTTAACTTTCTTATTTTTAAAAATTCAGGCTCAAATTCTCCCCTACTTCCCTTCTACCTATACTTCCCTACTCTGTATTTGCATTTTCTTCCGGACTTCCCGACTTTCGGACTTCCGAACGCCCCCGACTAGAATTTCAGGTTCTCCAAAGCTCAGACACCGCGGACTTAAAAATCAGGGATTTCAAAATTCAAACGCTTCGGACTTCCGGACTTCTTCCCTACCTTTGCGGCCAAAATTGAACCTAGTTATGAGCAACCGTACGTTTACGATGATCAAGCCAGATGCCATGAAAAATGGTCATGCAGGAGCTATTTTAGATCATATCATTAAAGCAGGATTTCGTGTAGTGTCTTTGAAACTTACAAAATTGAGTCCTGAGAAGGCTGGTGAATTCTATGCAGTGCATAGTGCCCGCCCATTCTATGGCGAGTTAGTGGAATTCATGAGCAGTGGGGTAATTATTGCTGCCATTCTTGAAAAGGATAATGCAGTAGCTGAATTCCGCAAAGTGATTGGCGCTACCAACCCAGCTCAAGCTGAGGAAGGCACTATCCGCAAATTATATGCAACTTCAATTGGCGAAAATGCCGTTCACGGAAGTGATAGTGATGAGAATGCAGCCATCGAAGGCAGCTTCTTCTTTAGTGGTTTGGAGAAATTCTAAATCTAACTGTTTGCAATAATAAAAAGGACCTCAATTGAGGTCCTTTTTAATTTTATCAGTTCTTAAGTGGTTTCACTGTAAACCCTGCTTCCCTAAGCAGAGCAATAACTCCTTTATCACCAGGCAAATGCCCTGCACCAACTGCAAATAACAAATGTCCTTCCAACATCAGATAAGGCATTTGTTTAACCCACTGTCTGTTTCGGTTATAAAGTAAAAGATCCATATACTCATCCATTCCCGGATCGCTTTTTCGGGTCAATGAATCCATACGGTCTAAATCCTGCTTTTTATAAACATCCACCATCTCTTTCATCGCTTTCTTATAGTTCTCTGAACTGTCAACATACTGCATCAGATCCTTTGCTTGTTTTGAATACGGTATACTATCAAACAAGCCTGCCTGATATTGTACCGATTCCAAACCCATGATCACTTTATCGTATTGTTTGGACTCCTTCATGATCTGTTCTTCCATACCTTTCTGTGTGGCACAATCCATCATCTTCTCCCCTAACATACTTGAAACGAACAGGGGTTTAAACCGGTTCACCATTGAAACAGGTATCTGGATTTTCTTGTTTATAAAGTAAGCTTCCAACCTTTCAAATTCCTCCTTATTAAGCAAATCAGACAATTTCACCCCGTCGTTCATACGTACATATTTCAAGGCCCCCATCATCTGCTCCCTGTCGTCCATATCTATTTCAAAATAGATCTTCTTGCTTTCCTTAATTATCTTCTTCAGATTCTCGCTAAGCTTCGCGTCTTCCAGACAAAGGATATGCATGGTACCGAACAGGTATGAAGGCTCTTTTAACCCATTGCCACTCACTTCCCAAAGGAGCGTGCTAGGTGTTTTCTTTAGTTTCGCTATTTGTTGACTGGCATCAACTTTAGGCTTTGGTTTAACCGATTTTTTCGGTTGTGACTGTACGGTTAGTGTTAGTAACGTCAAACTAACAGCAAGGAATAGTAGAAATACGGCTCTGATTTTCAAAAACATGTAGTTGTTTCTTTTTCGGATTTAAAAAAATATGTACATTTAAGTATCCACTTACCTTTATCATAACTGTATGAAACACTCTTTTTCAACCGCCCTCCTCCTGATTTTCGCATTCACATCATTTGCCCAAAAAGATAAAGATGTACCAGACTGGGGCACCATCGACAAACCATCACTGGAAATGAAAGTCTGTTCTTTTGACAAAGATGCAGAAGCCATGGTTTTATTTGATGTTGGTGAACTGGTTGCCGATATGGGTGGAAGGGTTGAATTCATCCGTCATATCCGCATCAAGATCCTCAAAGAAAAAGGCTTTGAGAAAGCTAATATACATATACCCTATCATAGTTTCAAAGGGGATGAATCCATCCGGAAACTGAGCGCCCAAACCTTTAACCTGATGCCAATGGCGGCATCGTAACAACACAGGTCGACAAAAAATCAATTATGGAGAAAAAAATCGACTCCAGATACTCCGAAGTGATTTTTGCATTTCCTGAAGTTAAGGTGGGGAGTGTTATTGAATACAAGTACACTGTTACAAATGCAGGGGTAAGAGATTGGAATTTCCAAAGGGGGATTCCTGTAGCTTACAGCCGTTACAAGACCGACTTCCCTTATCAGGTTGAATTGTTGGCCACACCTAAATGTGTGCTGGACTATACAGCTATTACCATACCCAACAAAAGCGACAGGATCATAAAACATTACACGATGAGCAATGTGCCAGCCCTGAGGGATGAGCCATATATAAGTAGTGAGGACGATTATCTTCAAAGACTCGAAATGAGGATAATGGCCATTACAACACCGGATGCCGTACGTCATAGTCTGCTTCGCACATGGCCGGGCATCATCAAAGAATTAATGGAAGACCCTGATTTTGGCGAGCAATTGAAAAAGAATATCCCCCGCACAACGGACCTTGATGACTCATTGAAAAAAGTAAGTTCGCCTTATGAGAAAATGAAGACCATTCACCATTATGTACAAAAAAACATGGAATGGAATGGTTATTCGAATATATGGGCTCTCGATGGCGTGAAATCTGCCTGGAAAGATAAAAAAGGAACCAGTGGTGAGATAAACCTGATTTTGGTAAACTTGCTTAAAGATGCTGGTCTCGATGCCAAACCAGTGCTTGTAAGTACAAGGAGCAATGGATTTATCAACACCCTTATAGCGGGATTTGATCAATTCAATAAGGTAATGGCGTACGTATCTATTGGAGATGATTTTTATGTTTTAGATGCCACCAACAAAGATTATCCTTCCCACCTTATTCCAGATGAAGTAATGTACTCCCAAGGATTGGTTATTGAAAAACTGGAAACCATGGAATGGGGATGGAAGCCTTTATGGAATGAAAATCAAAAGTATAAGAGCTTTATCGCAATCCAGGGTAATATTGATGAGAATGGTACCATGAAAGGGGAAACATCCATCACTTCTATTGACTATGCCAAACTTGAAAAACTTCCGGAACTAAAGAAAGGGAAAGACAAATACATAAAAGAATTCCTGACAGATAAGAATCCGGATACCGAAATATCGGATTACAAATCAGAAAATGAAGCAGTGGATTCTTTACCACTCAGGGAAACATTCAAATT
>JBGAQE010000152.1:0-11432 GCA_044220885.1 Chitinophagaceae bacterium | reverse complement strand
AAGCGGACTAGGTCTTCAAGCTGGATTGCGGTATATGCTTCCTTCAAAATCCGGTCCATCTGGAATGGGGCTACAGCTCTTATATGATCATCGCTTATCGCGCCTTAATGAGAAATCTTATTATTATGGCGGTGGTGGCGGAGGAGGTAATGTTCCTGCATGGAGGATGAGTAGTTTCAGTTTGTCATTTTTCGGAGATTTGTGTGAGCTGTTTGCGGGATTATAGAGCGAGATGGTTGGTGCTAAATGCTAAATGCTGGATGCCTAAAGCATAAAACAATGCCAAAAGCTTAAGGCCTAAGGTCCAAAGCTTAATTCAGTAGATTCCCGAACGTTTCGTGAACTACGATTAATTTATTCCGAAGCCCGATTCTTGTTAGGATGACTAAACTTAGCCCTGAGATTTAGGCCTTAAGCCTTAGGCATAAAAGCATCCAGCATCCAGCACCAAGCATTTAGCTTCCCGCAAAAATTACTAACTTTAACAAGCATGACCACCCTAACCTGCATTATAGTCGATGACGAACCTATAGCCCGTGATATTCTAAAACAATATATAATGCGGGATGACAGACTGATGCTTGAAGCTTCTTATTCAAATGCAGCAGATGCATTGAGGGAAATAAATGTAATTAAGCCTGTTTTGATGTTCCTTGATATAAAGATGCCTAAGATTTCGGGGTTTGAACTGATCAGGTCTATGCCTCAACATCCATATGTAATATTTACTACAGCCTATCGAGAGTTTGCGCTTGACGGGTTTGATCTCAATGCAGTGGATTATTTGTTAAAGCCTTTTTCGTTTGAACGCTTTCTACAAGCAGTTAATAAAGCCTATACATTGATTATGGCAGAAAAAGGTGAAAAGTTACTGCCATCTACTACAGAAGACGAAAAAGATATGTTCGTAAAAGCGGATGGCAAGTTGGTTAGAGTACGACTTCAGGATATTTTATATATTGAAGCACTCAAAGAATATGTTCGAATCTATACAACTGAAGGTAACTGGGTGATTTATCAAACAATGCAGAACCTTGAAGATAATTTGCCAAATGAGCTTTTTTTTCGGATACACAGGAGTTACATTGTTGCATTGAGACATATAAAATCTATAGAAGGGAATACTGTTCTAGTGAATAAGGCGACATTGCCGGTAAGTCGTTATACCAAGGAAGCCTTTATGGAGAAAATCGCCAGGTATAAACTCATCAGATAATGCTGCATAGCTATAGATATTTGATAGTTAATTTTCTGGCACTCATTTTCTGGATGTCTGGGGTGCAGACCTTGTTAGCACAGGATACCATTCATTTATGGAAAGGCAAACAACTGGATTCCGTTTATGATATGAATTATTTCTCTGCCTATTTCATTGATAAGCAGAATAAAATTTCTTTGCAAGAAGTAGTGAATGAAAAATTCACTGCTGATACCGCATTAAGAGCGTCGTTCAAGGCTAATTATGGGCATGCCAGATTTACTGTATGGTGCAGGTGGGTCTTTCATAATCCTAATGACTATAAAGAAAGGGTTCAGCTTATTTTCAATAGAAACTCTTTTCTGTCCATCTATTATAAAAATTCCAGTGGTTTAACTGTTAAGAAGAATAATGATGTTTTTTTCAGTGCTGAAACAAAGATAGCCCGATCAAGTTTTTTTATTGAGGTGTCACCATATTCTACCGTTGAAGTGTTTGGGAAAATACCAAATGCCTATTACAATTATGGATCAGGTTACCCAATCGTAATAAGGCCTCAGGAATATACAACTGTAGTGCAGAAGTTGGTATTCACTCATCGGTATTATCTCTTTGCGGATATATTGTTTTTAAGTATTGTTCTCTTCATCATAATACATACGCTAGCTCAGTACTATTTCAATAATAAAAGGAAGGAGTTCCTGCTTTACGCTTTCTATGCATTCTCCGTATTCAATTATTTCATTTTTAAGCTGGAGGAGTACCAATATGTCGACTTATTCTACTCTCACTTACCTTTAATTCATAAACTTGGAAACAACCCTTTCAGTTACCTTCTGTTTTTCGCATATTTCAGATTTGTAAGATATTTTATCGATTTCAAAGAGATTGCTCCATGGTTTCATAAACTGATATTGATTACAGAAAAATTATTGATGGGAGCTATTTTGATTGATCTTTTGTTTTGTGCAACTAATAGGATTGAGTATAAATCACCAATGTTTGGAGTTGTTAGAATCTATCTGGTGATTGTGGCAATCATCGGAATTTCCCCTTTGTTTCGATCCCGAAAATCAATATCTCTTTTTATTGCCGTTGGGTCAAGTTTCCTGATCATGGGTTCTTTGACTGCTATGCTCTTATCCTGGATTAAAACAGGGCCATATATAGGAAGATTTGATCCGATGATCTATATGCAAACAGGAATGGCATTAGAATTAATATGCTTCACTTTAGGATTGAGTTATAAGACAAGTATTATTGAAAAGGAAAAGATCAGTACTCAGGATCAGCTTATCGGCAATTGGAAGAGAACAGGAAATTACAGGAAGAACTTACTGAAAAACTCGAGTCAAGGGTTGAAGAGCAGACCAATAAATTATTACTTCAACAGAAGGAGATTGAAAAGGAGAAAGAGCAACAAATGACATTGGAATTTCAGAAGAAACTACTGAAATGGAACTGCAATTATTAAAATCGCAGTTGAACCCTCATTTTTATTTTAATACCTTGAATAACCTGTACGGGCTCTCAATGATTTCTCCCGTTAAAGCGCCAGATGCTATACTTAAGCTGAGTGATATAATGGAGTATGTGATATATGATTGTAAAAGTGAAAAAGTGCCTCTTGCAAAAGAATTGAAGTTTATTAGAAGCTATATTGATCTTGAAAAACTTCGATATGATACTGAAGATACTATCCAATTGGTAATCGGAGTAGATAGCGAAAACTATGAAATTTCACCTTTGTTATTGATTCAATTCATAGAAAACGCTTTTAAACATGGGATGGAAGATGCTAAAATGGGTTCCTTTCTCCATATCGATATCAATATGAAGGATGGATGGCTGCATTACAATAGCGAAAACAGCATTAGCAAAAGAATACAGCAAGGGTGGGGGTAGGACTTGAAAATGTTCGTAAGCGTCTTGATATGCTGTATTCAGGCCGGCATAAATTACATGTTGAGCAATCAGATACTGTTTATAAAGTGGCTCTTTCTTTGCAACTTTGATTTTATTACCGCAGAGACGCGGAGGCGCAGAGGAATCATCACTGCGCCTCTGCGTCTCCGCGGGTATAGATTTTCAAATTTTCAAATCATCAAATTTTCAAATTCTCCTCAAGCACTCAATTCCTCCCAAGCCGCCGTTAACGGCCTGCTTAATCCATCTCCCTTCCACTCAGACTCAAATGGAAGTGCAGTTGTCTTGATGAATTCTTCCTTGGTCTTACCAGCCTTTATTTCTTTTTCTGTGAAGTCAAGAATCTTTGAAAGGTATTCGGCAAATTTAGGCAGGTCTTCATGTGTGCCGGTGATATCGTAACCATCACCTGAGTGACCAAATACGTATATCGTTTTTTTATCTAATTTCTTGCGGGTTTTGTCCAATACTGTTATCCAGCTTTTCATATTCGCGCCTGCACTTCTGTCTACAAAAGGATGACGTCGATTAAAGAACAAGTCGCCCATATGCGCAATATTGGCGTGTTGTAAGTGAACTACACTATCACCATTTGTATGACCAGCTCCAAAATAATGCAGACATATCTTTTCTTTTCCAAACGATTCACACCAGGTATCGGTATAAGTCATGTCGGGATATAATTGTTTATCCTCCGCTTTTTGTCTCGCAGCAGCAGCCTGTTGATTGGTTAAAGAATTAGCATGAGCCAATACATGAGGTACAATTCCTTTAAATGAAATATTACCTGCTGTATGATCACCATGATGATGTGTATTTATCAAAAGCTTGAACGGAGATTCTTTTTTCTTCAACTCATCAATAAGATGCTGGCTTTGCTCAGGAAACTGGGCATCTACTACCACAATTCCATCTTTGGTTACAGTGAAAAGTATAGTTCCTCCTCTCTCTGTAAAGACACCCACTTCCTCAGTGAGCATCTTTATCTTCCAGGCAGGTTGTTGTTGAAAAAAAAAGCTAATAGGTCCTTCGATCCCATAGCCAGTAAGGCGCTGGTGAGGGCGGTGTTGCGGATGAATTGGCGGCGGAGCATGGTGTTGGATATTTGTTAAGTTAGAAAATGCAGGAAGTCGAATTTGAAAATTTGGGAATTTGAAAATTTGAAAATCTCAGGGTTAAGTTCGGCGTTTTATTCGTTCAGTTTTAATTTTCAAGAATTAAAAAATTTACTAATTAGAAATTATGAAAAAAGGAAAAATCATAAAATAGTTATTCTAATAGCACACAAATTTTCAAATTTTCAAATTCTCAAATTCTCAAATCAACTTATTCTCAAATTAACAATCAATACTCCAATTTCCTCAACTCCGTTGCCTTTACCCACGTAATTATCGAAACCAGCAAGGTCATACAACCTCCAAACACAACAGAAGGAACGGTGCCCATAAGGTCGGCTGTTACGCCACTCTCAAATTGACCCAGTTCGTTGCTGCTGTTGATGAAGATGCTGTTTACACTGGATACACGGCCACGCATTTCATCTGGAACAAATATCTGCATGATAGTGCCTCTGATGATCATACTAACACCATCGAAAAGTCCGCTGACGAACAAAGCCGCAAAACTGAGTATATAGTTGTTTGATAGAGCGAATACTAATATACTGAATCCAAAGCCACCCACCATATAATGTAAAAGGGTGCCTTGCTTTCGTTTAAGGGGTTTGTAAGTAAGCCAGGCTATAGCTATGAAATTGCCGAGATAAGTGGCGGCTATCAACCAGCCCAATCCCAAAGGACCAACATGAAGAATGTCTTTTGCAAATACTGGGAGAAGAGCTGTGGCTCCACCGAATAATACAGCAAACATGTCGAGGCTCATGGCTCCTAATAATGCTTTCTTATGTAACACAAATTTCAATCCCTCTTTTACACTTTCCCAGGTTCTGTTATTACCGGGATTGAAACTTACAGGCTTCGGCTGGATTTGCCTGAATACCAGGTAACCTAATAATATCATACCACAAACAATGCTGAAAGAGATAGTGATATTAGTGAATCCCAGTAATAATCCAGCTACAGCTGGACCTGTTACTGCAGCAATCAGCCAGGCCATGCTATTGATTGATGCGGCTCTTACAAGATTTTGTGAGGGCACCAATTGTGCTAAAAAAGCATTGAAAGAAGGGCCACTATACGCCCGAACAACGCCAGTAAAGAATATTATGCCATAAATGACCCAGCTTATATGTTTCGGACTAAGCCATTGGCTCGTATAGGTGGATGTAGTGAGTAACAGTAAAAACATTAGTACGAAATAAAGAAGCATACAGGTGGCAATCAGATTACGCTTATTACTCCTGTCTACTTTTACCCCTGCAGGAAGTGCTAATAGTATGGCTGGAATTACCTCAGATAATCCCAGAATACCCAATGCCAGCTTACTTCCTGTTATTTCATAAAGCTTCCATCCCAATAAAACAGGAGTCATTCGAAGTCCGCCAATGAATAGCATTCTCCCAGTGATAAACCAGGTGAATTCACGGTTAATAACGGTAAAGAACCCTCGTTTTTCAGAACTGTTGGCTTCGCTCATGGTAAGGTAAGATAATGTTGCCCTTCTGTATATTCTATTTCGAGGGCATCAATTATGGTCTTCAATTGCTTTTCATTCGATAAGAAATCGGCATTGCTTACATCAATGAAAAGCGTTTTTATATTATGCTGCCTAATATAATGAGTATAGGTTTCCTGTATATTGAAAAGGTATTCGTCGGGAATAGACTGTTCATAAGGCCTTTGTCTTTTCTTGATATTCGCCTGCAGCTTTGTAACCGGGGCATGTAGATAAATGAGCAGGTCGGGTTGAGTCATTTGCTGATGAATGATCTCGAATATTTTTTGATACAACCTGAATTCTTCTTCTGGCAAATTCACTTTTGCGAACAACAGGCATTTCGTAAACAGGTAGTCAGATATGGTGAACTGCTGGAACAGGTCTCTGGTTTGAATCAATTCCTTCAATTGCTTATACCTCTCAGCCATAAAAAACAATTCCACAGGAAATGCATACTGCTTCGGATTCTCATAGAACTTTGTAAGAAAAGGATTGTCTGCAAACTCTTCCAGCACCAACCGGGCATTATAATGCCTGGATAGCAAATGCGCCAGAGTGGTTTTCCCTGCGCCTATGTTGCCTGCGATGGTGATGAAGTGGTAGTTCATGCCTTGTCTCAGTCTGATCTTTTGTTTTGTTCCAGATATTCAAGATGTTCAAAAGGTTCAATATGTTCAATAGGTTTCCAAGTGTAACATTCAAACTAATAGTTGACTTTAGGTTTATAGTTTACCATTAAATCGGAGTGTTAGACCTGGAAACCTATGAAACCTATTGAACTTGTTGAACTATTGAACCCATAAAGAGAATTGCCTGCAAAATAGACAATCCCTCGGCGGCAAAAGTGGGTGGTGACCGTTTGTGGAAAAATCACCCTAACTGCCGCACTTCCAGCGTGTCAGGGCATTGATTGAGGAGATTTTTTATGCTGAGATGAAGGGTGGGGTGAATAAGATTGGGTGCTATTTCTGCTAATGGTGTTAAGACAAAACGACGGCGAGTCATTTCGGGGTGGGGGATATGCAGATGCGGTTCTGAAATGACATCATTGTTATAAAGCAAAATGTCGATATCGATGTTCCTGGGACCGTATTTTTCTTTTCTTTCCCTTCCCATCTGCAATTCAATAGCCAAAAGGGATTTGAGTAAGTCCTGGGCAGATAAGCTGGTCTCTATAAGTAAGGCCTGGTTCAGGAAAGGAGATTGGTCGGTTTTTCCCCAGGCTGCCGTTTCGTATAGGTGAGATTGTTTAACAATTTTGCCTGAATGGGTGCCAATTAATGCAACAGCTCTGGAAAGCTCCATTTTACGTTCTCCGGTATTACCGCCTGTCAACAGATACGCTTTGTTCATAATTTACCTACCTTACGGCCGCCAAATATCAATGATTTTTGTTTAAATAATAGTACGGATGAATTCCTTTTTTAAATTCTTCTTCGCGTCGCTTCTTGCCCTGGTAGTATTCAGTATTATAGGGTTTTTCATTTTCCTCGGAATAATAGCTTCTGTTGGATCCTCGGGAAAAGAAACAACCGGATCAAAAGCAGTTTTAGTTCTTGATCTGGCAGCCGCCTATCCTGAAGTAGGTGTTGAAAATCCTTTTGCTGGTCTGGGTGGAAATGAATCATATGATATGCCATCAGTTTATGATGTTGTAAGGATGATCCAAACCGCTAAAACAGACAGTGCTGTTAAAGGGATTTATATAAAGTGCGGAAGTAATGGCAATGGATTTGGTAGCAGTGAAGATATACGCGATGCCCTGCTAGATTTCAAGAAATCAAAGAAGTTCGTTTATGCCTATGCAGATGTTATTACTCAAGGTGGCTATTATGTAGCGAATGTAGCCGATAAAATATATTGTAATCCGAAAGGCGGCCTCGACTGGAGAGGATATTCCATGAACCTTCTTTTCCTTAAGGGCACCCTCGACAAACTTGAAATTGAACCACAGATAATCTATGCCGGTAAATTCAAGAGTGCTACAGAGCCTTTCCGTGTTACTTCTATGACCGACGCAAATCGTTTGCAGACTACCGTTATGATGAACGATTTGTACAGCCATTTCCTGCTGCAGACTTCTGCTATGCGCAATATCGACACTGCCACCCTGCATAAATTTGCTAACGAGAATTCTATTCAAACAGCAAACGACGCATTGAACAGTCGGCTAATTGATGGTTTGAAGTATGATGATGAAGTGAAAGATGAACTTAAAGAATTAGTGAAAATAGGAAAGACGGATAAGCTGAATTTAGTTTCATTGGGTAAGTATGCAAAGGCTACTGTCTTTACCAGATCAGGTAAGGATAAGATTGCCGTTATTTATGCCCAGGGAGATATAATAGATGGGAAAGGGGAGCGTGATATGATAGGTAGTGAATCGTATATGAATATGATCCGGAAAGTGCGCCAGGATAAATCAATAAAAGCAATTGTTTTCAGGATAAATTCTGGAGGAGGAAGTGCTCTTGCCAGTGAAAATATTTGGAGAGAATTGACTTTGGCGAGAAAAGAAAAACCGGTAGTGCTGAGCTTCGGTGATGTGTCTGCATCTGGTGGATATTACCTTTCCTGCAATGCCGACAGCATATTTGCCCAACCCAATACAATTACTGGTTCAATCGGAGTGTTCAGTATGCTTCCCAACATGCAAAAGTTTTTCAATAATAAGTTAGGGGTCACATTCGATGGTGTAAAGACTTCTCCAGATGCTGATGCGATGGCTATCTATAAACCTCTTACCGAATCACAACGTCGTTGGTTACAAAATGATGTAGATAGCATCTATTTCACTTTCACCAGCCGTGTTGCTGATGGTCGGAAAAAAGACAGGCTTTATATTGATAGTATCGGTCAAGGTCGTGTATGGAGTGGTACCCGCGGTCTCGAACTTGGTTTAGTAGACCGTATCGGCGGACTACAACAAGCCATTGACTGTGCCGCCCGAATGGCCAAAACCAGCGATTACAAACTCCGCGAATATCCCGAACCCGAAAATTTCCTCAGCAAGATATTAGGAGGTGTTCAACAAAATTCCACAAAAGCCGCTATCGAAAAAGAACTCGGTCCCGATGGTGTAAAAACCTACCAGGCTATCAAAAGAATTAAGCAGATGGCGGGGGTTACGCAGGCGAGGGTGCCGTTTGAGTTTAGTATAGAATAGGGTTCAATATGTTCAAGAGGTTCCATAGGTTCCATAAGTTTCTAGGTCTGACATTCAAACAAAACACTATTATTTTATTTGAATGTCAGACCTAGAAACCTATTGAACCTAATGAACTTATGGAACGTTTTGAACTTCCTAAAATGCTACCTTTGCCCCCATGCCACAACAATACTCACAGATAAAAGGTATGCTGGCCATTACTCGTGCCAGCCTTCTTACAACTTTCAAAAGCCCGCAAGCCGTATTCTTCAGTTTGTTTTTCCCGATTGTATTGATAGCAATTTTTGGTGCACTGAGTGGTGGGAGTGGCATCTCTATTGATGTGGCTTTTGATTCGAAAACTGATACTAATAATGTAGTTTATCAGGTTATAAAAAGTTTGCCAGTATTGAAAGTAGAGCATGCAAGCGAAGAGGAATTGAACGACAGGTTGAAGAAAGGCCGAATTACAGCATTGATAAATATCCAGAAAGAAAAGGATTCATCTACAAAAGCACAATACGATATACATCTTAAATCAACTTCCGCCAGTAAAAAAGATTTACCGGTGCTGGAATCTGTATTAAGGGATGTTGTTAATAAGATCAACTCACAAACCAATCCCGAAATAGCCACATATGCTGCCATCACTCATGAAGAAGTGCCAGGACGTATTTATCGCATGATCGATTTTTATCTGCCAGGTATGCTTGGATTTTCATTGATAGGATCAGCAGTGTTTGGTGTGGCATTTGTTCTCTATTCTCTCCGCGAAACACTTGTTTTGAAACGGATGTATACAACTCCCATCAAAAGAGGGTATATCATTTTAGGAGAGGGGATAGGACGTATTCTTTTCCAGATGACAACGGCAGTTGTCATCATCTTGTTTGGAACTTTTGTGTATCATTTCACATTGTCGAATGGTTGGGTCACTTTTGTTGAATTGATGGTTATATCATTTGTTGGCCTTCTTGTATTTATGGGCTTTGGTTTTGTGGTGAGCAGTATCGCCAAGAATCAGAATGTGATCCCTATCTATGCTAACCTGTTCATGTTCCCCCAATACTTTTTATCTGGTACCTTTTTCCCAAAGAGTCTTTTGCCGGAAGGGATGCAAGGCATCATTAAATTCCTGCCCCTGACCGCAATGAATGATGCTATGCGGAATGTGGCATTTGAAGGATCGCACCTCACTCAATGTGGGCCACAATTGGCTATTCTGGGTGGATGGGCCCTGCTTATTTATGGCATTGCCGTGAAAGTTTTCAGGTGGGAATAACAAAACTTCCGCTGAATCGGTTTCAGCATTAATTTGCAGTATGCGAATCATAAAACTGGGTTTGATAAGTCTTGTAGGACTGTCCCTTGTCATCTTCTTACTTTCGGCGCTTATCCCTTCCGAAATGAGGGTATCACGCGCTATTACTATTGACGTTCCAAAAGATAGTGTTATTGGTAAGGTGAAAGACCTTTCCCAATGGCAGCAATGGAATGTGTTAGTGAATAAGCCGGAACTTACTAATAAGGAATCTACTTCCAGCCGGTTTACATCTAAGGAATTATCTGTCACTTTAGTCGGTACAGATTCTTCCCTAATCCAAACCCAATGGGTCAGGAGCGGGCAGCCTCCGATAGCCTGTGGAATGAATGTATTGGCAGCAGAAAACAGGACAATAGTGCAGTGGTATTTCGATTTCAAAGTGAAATGGTATCCATGGGAGAAATTTGGAAGTATCATTTTTGATAATCAATTAGGACCGCCTATGGAGCAATCGCTAGCCCAGCTTAAAAAATTGGCAGAACAACACCCATAATAAGCTACATTACATTTCTAATTTTTAAACACACTTGTATGAAAAAGATCTTCTTGCTTACACTCGTTTCTGTAATTGCCTTTACCAATTGCTCTGAAGCACAGCAAAGTCCTAAAGCTACTGCCGAAGGCGATGGAATAAAGGTTACGTATTCTCAACCATCAAAAAAAGGCCGTGAAATTTTCGGAGGACTTGTTCCTTATGGCCAGGTTTGGAGAACAGGTGCCAATAACGCTACTGAAATTACTTTCTCTAAAGATGTAAAATTTGGTGGTAAAGAAGTTAAAGCCGGTACGTACACCCTTTTCACTCTTCCTACAGAAAAAGAATGGACTGTTATCTTAAACAGCGATACAAAATTCTGGGGAACAGAATATGAAAAACACAAAGCGAAAAATGTTGTTGAGGTAAAAGTTCCATCAAGCAAACTTGATAAAGTTGTTGAAACTTTCGTTATCCGTATTGAAGGTGGTAATTTGATTATGGAGTGGGATATGACGAGAGTTGCGGTGAAAGTGGGGTAGTTAATTTGAAAATTTGAGAATTTGAAAATTTGAGAATGAAACAGCCGTGGGCAAATTAGAAAATGTGAAAATTAGGAAATATGAAAATTGAACAGCCGGTAAAATATTGATTAATTATTTTGATTCACTTGTATTGGCTGCTAATTTCCACATTTCCACATTTTCTCACTTTCACATTTGTATTGGCTGTTAAATTTTCAAAT
>JBGAQE010000151.1:0-11222 GCA_044220885.1 Chitinophagaceae bacterium | reverse complement strand
ATCAAAGTAATCCCAGTTAAAAACCTGCTAACTAATTTAATGTCAATCCAAACGACAGCAATAATTGATTTCTATACAGTTTTAATTTATAATCCTGATTTGTTTGTCCAGGATCACGAGCATAAATCGTTCTCCTTAAATTTTCTGTTTGCTTTTCGAATCCAATTTTTGCGAACCAATTAAAATTTCTGTTTTTAGAAGTATTCAAAACTATCGATGAAGAATAAATTAATCCCCCCTGCTCTGTAGTTGGGATTTTATAATAGTTTCTAAAATGATATCCTATAGTACCATCCAGAGCTAATTTATAGTTTTCTGTAATGTCAAAAATTGAATAGACTAGTTTAGCTTGGACTGGGATGGAGTACAATACTTCATTGTAATAAAATGATTCACCCAGTCTTAAATTGGCACCTACTTCAACTCCGCCTGAAAAGTGATCAGCAATTCTATAAAGTGTAGCAATCCTCAATCTAACTGAGGGATGCTCATAGCGGAGTCTGTCAGCATAATAAATGGAAGTGATATTATTAATCTGAACAGAATCATTCCGGTAATGGTTAGGACCCAATGAAACTAAACTACCTATTTCAAATTGATAGCTTAGCGGTCTCTCCTGCGATTTTGCATTAGTTGCGAAAAGAATACTGCCAAAAAATAACAATAAACATTTCATATGTGAAAGCTAAAACATTTCAATCAGAAGGCTAAGTTTCTGGGCTCAGTGAGGATGTTGTATAATATGGTGAATACACCACAAAAAATGGGAAAACCCTCAGGAGATGTCATCTCCCGAGATGACATCTCAGAAAAAAACCTTCCGCCTTCCCGGTTATCACCCCAAAAAAAAAGACTCACATCTCTGTGAGTCCTTCGTGGTGTGGGGGTGGCCCCCGACGCGTCGGGAACTGCCGAAAAGTAGATAAATAAGAAAGTCGGGACGAATCCGGCACGCGCTGACTTATGTTACTTTTTAGGAGGGTTGTTTCCCTTCCTCCGCCGGATTGATTACCGGTTGTACTGGGACCAATGTACGGTCTGTTTTGTTCCTTTTGCCATGGTAAATTGTTTTAGACCTCAAACCTATACACTTATCACAGCCCCATATCTGTTTTGTAACCAAGGGTGGCTTTTTGTAACATAATCCTCCTAATGTATGATCCCTTGACTGTTGTAAAGTTTTGTAAGAATAAGTCTCCTTGTTCTTTATCAGATATTTGAATCGTACTTAGGGATTCTATTATACCAGCAGTATCGTTATATGCCAGTAGTCTCTCTTTTTTACAAATTCAAAAAAGCGACATTAACAGTAGCCTCTTTTGCGACTTGGGTCAAATAAGTTATTTGCAAGTCAAGGTATTCACATAGGTTTTAAAGTTGACTCTTGATTATTGAACTCAAAACAAACAATTAATTTCAAGTTTTTTTCAAAGAGGTAAATGTTCTTGCTCCGTGATTTTCTTTGACAGAATACATATTATATCGGCGGGGTTCATTTTAATTTTCACGTGCTCCTTTAGTACCATAATTTTTGTCAATAACACTAAGTTCTTTGAGGTCAGGATTATAAAATTGTTTGTCATAATCAAGTAAAAACTTCAACGCTGATAAGGGGGGGGGGGGGGGGGGGGGGGGGGGGTATAATGGAAAATCTGCGTACCCATCCTTTAAACGTATAAACCCGGCACCTATTTCCTGAAGAAGTGTGCGTAAGCCACTGATTTGGGTTGTTCGTAACATCACTTGATCTTCAAGCGACACTCCCCGTCCCTGTTTGGACATAGATTTCTGTCAATAATGAAGGCGCTGCGATTTGATTTCCATGACGGCGGTACGGGTTGGCTGATTTATAAGAGCAACCACAACTGCCTCATGGAGAAGGAGTGAATTGTCTGAAACCCTTGTCTACGTTGTGGGCCCACCTAGGCTCTAACCAGGGACCCCCTGATTATGAGCACGCTTATCAAAACTAAACAACATACAATGTTGTACCTATGTGGTACTAAACAAAAAGGCGATCATGAAATTTACTTCATAATCGCCTTATTCACTTTGTGGTGTGGGGCGGGATCGAACCGCCGACACAAGGATTTTCAGTCCTTTGCTCTACCGACTGAGCTACCGCACCATCTGCATACTTACTGCCTCTATCTTAATACTTTAGCAGGGGTGCAAAAATAAGGGAACATGGGGGAATTTGAAAATTTGATGATTTGAAAATTTGAAAATGATGACCGATTGTTATTGGGTTATCTATTAATTCTTTGGTATTCAATGTAGTATACAGCTATTTTTATTGAAAGAATATTATATAATCCCACCTTATTCCTGTTCAGCAATTGCTTTATTCCCTTTACTTTTATCACTCAAAGGATGAATTCATGAACGATTTCTTCGCCTATCTCGAAAAACTGGAACTGATCGCTTTTTTTACCGGATTCCCTCTTATCTATTTCCTGGTAATGGCTTATAAAAAACCACTGCTGTCAAGTAAATATGCTTTCCTCAAACAAGTGCCCAGCCATCTTAGCTATGGATATGCCCTCTCCGTATTACTTTATGTAGGTATGAAAGTCTATCAGCAAGTAAACAATCAGGAAGGGCTTCATCTCTCTAATCTGTTTATAGGTGATAATAGATATTATATTATATGGGCTTATGCCGGATTGATTTTCTGGCTCCCTTTCCTGAAAGCAAAACCTATCCTGGCTTTACTTCATAGCCTCGTATTCTTCTTCCTGTTCCTTTTCTTTATCTACCTATATATAAATGGTGAGGCTGAAAAAGCAGTGGTTACCAATTCTACCCAACTGTATTTTTACAGCATCCTTTTACATGTCTTCACACTTTTATTTGTGACCACCTTGTATTTCATTTTCTCCAGAAAGAAAAGATCCACGGTAGTATAAATTTCTTAACTGCATCCATGCTTAAACACCGATGTTTGGCTATCGATATATGACCTGCGTCATAATCATTATCTCAATTTGTAATCGATTCCACCTGGTTCCTGTTGCTTTCATTGATTGACTGCAATCAATACTTTGCCATTTCTTATTTAATTAACCTGAAAAATTTATGTTGATCAAGTGGCAAACGCGACTCATAAAATTTCCTATAACTTATAGTAAATCAATTATATAGAGTAGCCCTTCAAATTCCTTCCCCGAATTTAGTATTCAAATTTTTTGATTGATTGGAGAAAAGAAAAAGTGAAAACAAGCTTCGAAAAAAGCTGTCTGATTTTAATGATGTCTAAACTATGATTACTCTCATGGAAGCCTTTGACGCATGTCTATGTTTAAACGTTAACATGGATTATACTTTTACATCATCAAATCAATCTAATCTCTCACCTAATTCTTTTTTTATGAAGGTTCTTGCAAATAAACTTTTTTTAGTCGTAGTACTACTCGTTTCTGTATCTGCTTACATTACCAGTTGTACTAATAAGGATGTTGAAATTCCAAAACCTGCCTCTACAGATTATGTATACCCACGCGGTGTTGCCGTGTTGAAACCCGGTACAATGACTGTTGGCGATACCACCATGTGGAAATTAGATAAAGCACACTCAAACGTAATGTGGTCTACAAACTATCTGGGAGCAGCAGGATTGCTTACCGGTCGTTTTAACCAGTTCGGTATCCATGATGTGAATGCTGCTAAACAACTAGCTTATGCAGTAACTGGACAACCACTGAAAGACAGCTCATGGGCTTTTGATGAAGCACATCCTGAAAATTCTTTCTTTAACGGATATGTTCAGATCAACCAGTCAAATACAGGAGAACCAGGTCGTGATGGAGGATGCTTCTTATCAACAATGGGTACTACAGCTATCGTTGCAGGTACACAAAACCTTACTGAAGCAAATATTGCCCGTATAAAAACTACTAAAATAGAATTTGACCCATATAGCGCCGATTATCTGGTAACTGCTAATCTTATATGGAAAGGACCTGGTGCAACTTTAGTTACAAAATCTGTAGTAGGTAAATTGAAATTCATCCCTCCTTCCGTTATCGGAGCAGGTACAGCTACCACTTATAAAGTATTCGGTTTGCAATTTAAATTCCAATTTAACTGCAGAGACTTTAGTGTTGCCAGCACAAACGTTGCCGATATCATCAATGTAGAATGTAACATGAACTTCAATAACAAATAATTACTGGTCCTAATAACTATAAGATGAAAAAAATTACCATAAATATTGTTTTGCTGTTAGCGGTCTTGATGACTGGTTTAACAGGTTGCTATAAGGATATAATTTATCCAGAAGCTGTAGCTGATCCAGATGGTCCTCCTTTGCCAGTAAGTTTCAAGACAGACATACAACCATATGTAGCCGAGAATTGTGCAAAGGCAGGTTGTCATGAAGTTGGTGGTCACAAACCTTATATGTCTGCCGATATTTCTTATAACCAGATAGTAGGTGGCGGTTTTGTAAATGTATTGGTGCCAAAGCAAAGTACTATCTATCAGATGATCAATGGCGAGATGAGGATTTATATTCCTTCAGCTGTTCAACGCCAGAAGATCTATGATTGGATCAGGAATGGAGCCCCTAATAATTAAGAGACCTTAAACAAACCAAATGAAACGTATTAACTACCTGATAAATAGACAAGCCATTCAAGCTCTCGCTGTAATCAGCTTATGCTTTAGCAGCTTTGCCACAATGGCCCAAGACAGCACTGCGGCTGCCCAGGAAGAAAAGCCTGCACCCGTTAAAGCAAAACCTGTTAAGAACACCTTCCAAAGCGTATGGATAATCGATAACCAGTCTGTAATAGTTCCTGTAAAGGGATTGTTTGAAATGGATATCCAACACCGCTTCGGATCAGTAAAAGGAGGATACAAGGAATTCTGGGGATTCTTCTCTCCTTCAAATATCCGTCTGGGAGCAAGTTATTCTCCAATAAAGAGACTGAATATCGGTATCGGTATCACTAAACGTAATATCCTTTGGGATGCAAGTGCTAAATATGCCTTGATTACCCAAACAACTACCGGATCAGTTCCTGTGAGTATATCATATTATGGAAATGCCGCTGTAGACACACGTAAGAATGTAGACAATAGCCTCTTCAAATATTTTACTCAACGATTCTCTTTCTTCAACCAGATTATCATTGCCCGTAAATTCAGCGAAAAATTTTCACTGCAAGTGGCACCAAGTGTATCTCATCAGAATTCTGTAGAAGGATTTTATACTAAAAATGATAGTACGGGTAAAGAAACCTTCGCTAACATGAAGCACAATCACTTTGCTGTTGCATTATCTGGAAGGTATAAGATTACACAGAAAACATCTCTGATGTTTGATTATAACCAACCCATTACTAAACACAATACACATAACCCTGCACCAAGTACAGCAGTAGGATTTGAGTTCTATACAAGTGGACATAGTTTCCAACTATTCTTCACAAACTATTACAACCTGAATCCACAGCAGAACAATATGTATAATACTTATGCTCCATTTAATTATACAAAAGATGCAGCAGGTACAAAAGTGAAAGGTGGTCAGTTCCTGATAGGATTCAATATTACCCGTCTGTGGTAAATGAAGCAGGACTCATCCAATATTATTTTAAAAAATTAATGGAATAGATTAATATAGAGTCAGCAACATATTCCATTATGAATTCTTTTCGAGATTTAAGATTTGCCCAGTACTGGCCCTTCCTGCTTATCTTGGCGGGAATGGGCTACTGTGGTTGTATAGAGCCTGCTAAAAAAGAAGAGAAGAAGGAATCAGAAAAGGCAGTTGTTCAAACCATAAAAAAGCCTGGTTCTACATATCAGGATACACTTTCACTTCAAGGTAGTGTTGTTGTTTTCTTCCATCCAGATTCACTGCAACGATTAAAGATAAAAGAGCTAAACAAGCCCCTTGTTTTTGAAAATCTGGAACACGATAATTTCTTTCAGATGCGTAATGCGCGTAATACGCTCGCATCACAATGGACGAAAATGAAAGTTGTAGAAACCAATAAGGCCCGATATCTAAAATTTATCAAGAACGACAAGTCTGTAACTATTATCGATCTCGATGCAATCAATGATATCGGTGGTATCATTTTATTTAATGGCGTAAAAGCACCCCAGCAAGTGGATATGATGAATATAGATACTGAACTAAACTTCTATTTTAATCAATAGGGTTCCCCCTCTGGAACTTCTTAAACATTTTGAACTCCTTGAACCGCAATAACCTTCCCTACTTTATTACATACCATATTGGCCGAGAAACTTAATCCTCATAATCTTCAACTGTTCCCAATTGAAATTACCATCGGCCAGTTCTTCCTGTGCAACTTGTAAGGAAGAAGTTTCGCAACCTTTGAAGTAATCAAGAATATCTTGCTGTTCATCTTCATCCAGCATTTCATCGATGGCGTAGTCGAGATTTAAACGGGTACCGCTTGCTGCAATCGTTTCCATTTCTTCCAGCATCTCATCCATGCGCCAGCTTTTATTCTTGGCGATTGTTTCGAGAGGGATCTTCTTATCGGTCTGTTGAATGATATAAACTTTATTACCGCTCTTGTTCACTACGCTCTTCATTACAAAATCATCCGGCTTCACAATCTCATTCTCTTCAACATATTTTGTAATCAATTCTACAAATGGCTTACCGTAGCGAATCGATTTGCCCTTGCTTACACCAGAACATTTCTCCAGATCTGTAAGTGAGGTTGGATATAATGTAGCCATATCCTGCAAAGATGTTTCAAGGAAAATTACAAAAGGAGGCAAGGCTTTCTTCTTCGCTTCCTTCTGACGCAGTTCCTTCAGCATCTCGAATAACTTCTCATCAACAGCTGTTCCGCCACCAGTATTCTCTGGTCCTTCTTCATCATCGGCATTAGCTTCGTCGTAGAGATTATTCAATACCACCATGAAGCTCTTCGGCTTCTTCATGAAGGCTAAACCGCCTTTGCTTATTTTCAGAACACCATATTCTTCAATATCCTTGCTGAGCAGGTTTTCAAGAATCATCTGACGGATCAATGAGCTCCAGTAATGATCGGGCTGATCTTTTCCGATTCCGAATTCAGCCAATCCTTCGTGGCGATACATTGTTATGGCAGGCGTAAGTCGTCCAATGATCACATTCACCACATAATCTGTTGCGAAACGTTCGTCGAGGCCCTTGATGGCTTTCAATGCTTTAACCACATTTTCTTTCGCTTCCTGCTTTTCTTTTGGATGCAGACAGTTATCGCAGGCGCCGCAGTTTTCATCCGGATAAGTTTCTCCAAAATAACTCATCAGTACCTTACGGCGACAAACACCTGTTTCTGCAAATGCCACTGTTTCGTTGATAAGCTGTGCGCCTACTTCTCGCTCACTTAAAGGCTTATCGCGCATCAGGTGTTCCAGTTTGGAAACATCCTTATGAGAATAATGCAATACACATTTTCCTTCGAGACCATCACGACCGGCTCTGCCGGTTTCCTGGTAATAGTTCTCAATTGACTTTGGAATATTATAATGTATTACGAAACGGATATCAGGTTTGTCGATACCCATACCGAAAGCGATAGTGGCACAAATCACCTGTACATCTTCATTCAGGAACAGGTCCTGACGTTCTGCACGAAGTTTACTGTCGAGACCGGCATGATAGGCAACGGCTTTGATTCCATTAGCCATCAATATATCGGCTAATTCTTCCGTCGTCTTACGGTTAAGGGTATAGATGATACCGCTTTTCGTTTTCATACCCTTGATGAAACGTACGATGGTCTCATCGGTCTGGCTCTTCTTGATTTTTGGCAGTATCTCATAATAGAGGTTGGGCCTGTTAAAAGAAGAGATATATATTTTCGGTTCACGGAGACCGAGGTTATCAACTATGTCTTGCTGAACTTTTGGCGTAGCGGTAGCCGTAAGGGCGATGATGGGGATGTCGGGATTTATCTGGGTCATCATTTCCTTCAAACGGCGGTATTCAGGACGGAAATCGTGTCCCCATTCCGAAATACAGTGTGCCTCATCTACTGCGAAAAAGGAAAGCTTGAGGTCTGAGAAGAAATCGAGATTTTCCTGTTTGGTGAGGGTTTCGGGTGCTACATAGAGCATTTTTGTATGTCCAGCCAGCAGGTCGTCATGAACTTCCTTGATCTCTTTCTTATTGAGGGTGGAGTTTAGGAAGTGGGCTATTTCGTCCTTGTTACTGAATCCACGAACCAGGTCCACCTGGTTTTTCATCAAAGCGATAAGAGGACTAACGATAATCGCTACCCCCTCGCTCATGATAGCGGGTAATTGATAACAAAGGCTTTTGCCACCACCGGTAGGCTTTATGACGAAAGTATCTTTTCCAGCGAGCACATCCTGAATGATGGCTTCCTGGTTTCCTTTAAATGAATCGAATCCAAAATGTTCCTGGAGAGCTTCATGCAGCTTTGCGCTGCTGATTGTATTTGTTGACTTAGAAGCTGCGGCTTTTTTAGGTGCTTTAGCTGCTGATTTTGTTTTTGTTGCCATGCGCTATAATTTCCTTCTCACAAAAGAGTGACTCTTAAGATACCAAAAAAGCGGGAACCGGTCTGAACTAATTTACACTTATGAAGGGTGTAGAAAGCGGGTTTTTTAATAATAACCCGATTTTTTGGAGGATGGCGAAGGTACTAAAAAACAGCCTGTTTTGGGAGGCTTATTTGTTAAAAAAGTGGTGTACGGAAGGGGTGTAGCGGTTCAAAACGACTAAATTTGCGCCTTATCATGAATGCCACTTCAATACAGGAATTGGCTTTACGCACCGTAAAGTTAGAAGCCGGCGCCATTGCGCAGCTGGCTGAATATATCAACGACGACTTTGTAAAAGCTGCCGAGCAGGTTTTTGCCTGCAAAGGCCGACTGGTAATCAGCGGAATAGGCAAGAGTGCGGTGATAGCACAAAAGATCGTCGCTACCCTTAATTCAACCGGCACTCCTGCCATTTTCATGCATGCAGCCGATGCCATCCATGGAGACCTGGGAATGGTGCAACAGGATGATATTGTGATGGTTATAAGTAAAAGCGGAGAGAGTCCGGAGATAAAAGTATTGGTCCCCCTGATCCGTAATTTCGGCAATACCCTGATTGCCATGGTTGGAAACACTTCTTCTTTCCTGGCCAAGAATTCAGATATCATACTTAATACAACGGTTTCGCAGGAAGCCTGTCCTAATAACCTGGCGCCCACATCCAGCACCACCGCCCAATTGGTAATGGGAGATGCATTGGCGGTCGTAATGATGGAGTTGAAAGGTTTTGGTACCGAAGATTTTGCCAAATTCCACCCAGGGGGTGCATTAGGAAAGAAGTTGTACCTGAGGGTTGCCGACCTGTATATTCAGAATGAAAAGCCAAAAGTGAGTGCTACATCAACGTTGAAGGAAGTGATTGTGGAAATTTCGAAGAAACGTATGGGTGTAACAGCTGTTGTGAATGATGAGAATGAGTTGCTGGGCATTATCACCGATGGCGACCTTCGACGTATGTTGGAAAAGAACAATTCCCTCGAAGGCGTTATTGCTACTGATATCATGACTTCCACCCCAAAAAGTATCGGTCCCGAATCATTAGCCGTTGAAGCCCTCGATCGCCTCCGCAAAAACGATATCAGCCAGCTGGTGGTTTTGGAAGGAGGGAAGTATATGGGTTTTGTGCATTTGCATGATCTGATAAGAGAGGGATTAATTTAAATGCGTATACAGTTCAATAGGTTTTTGACGTTCAATAGGTTCAAAAAGTTTCTTTGTGCTACATTCTGAATAATAAGCTGCCCATTAATCAGGCAATTTTTGGTTTAGAAACTTTTTGAACATCTGGAACCTTTTGACTACGCCAACATAATTTGAAATGAACAAACACCATTACGTCGCCATCATGGCAGGAGGTATCGGCAGCCGGTTTTGGCCGATGAGCAGGACTAATTTCCCGAAGCAGTTTCTGGACATTCTCAATACTGGTAAAACATTGATTCAATCAACGTATGAAAGGTTTGCGTCTTTCATACCTGCTGAAAATATATATGTAGTTACTTCAAACGAGTATATCAATATCGTAAAGAAGCAATTGCCTGATATACCGTTGCAGAACATATTGGGAGAGCCATCAAGAAAAAACACGGCTCCTTGTATTGCTTATATTTCTTTCAAGCTGATGCAACAGGACCCGATGGCATCCTTGATTATAGCACCATCCGACCACCTCATACTCGATACAATTGCGTATAAAAAAGTGAGTCTGGAAGCCTTATCATTTGTAAACAAGCATAATGCTTTCATCACTTTAGGAATAAAGCCAACGTATCCAAATACTGGATATGGTTATATACAGTATGAGCAACATGCGGTATCAGATAATGTATTCAAGGTAAAGACCTTTACTGAAAAGCCGAATCTGGAATTGGCGAAGGCATTCATTTCAAGCGGAGAGTTTTTATGGAATGCCGGTATATTCATCTGGCAGGTGAAGAACATCATTACAGCATTTGAAAAGTATATGCCTGAGATGTACGATGTGTTTGCTGCCGAAATGGATAAATTCAATACGCCCGATGAAATTCAGGCCATCAATGAAATCTATCCTCAGTGTACGAATATATCCATCGACTTTGGTGTGATGGAAAAGGCCGATAATGTTTACGTGATCCCTTCTTCGTTTGGATGGAGTGACCTCGGTACCTGGAACAGTGCTTATGAAAATCTGGAAAAGGATTATCTGGGGAATGCGGTAGCAGGAGAGAATATCATCGTATTCGATTCACATCGTTGTATGATCCATAACCAGAATGATAAGCTTCTTGTTCTTCAGGGAATGGAAGATTTCATTGTAGTGGATACGGAAGATGTATTGCTGATTTGCAAGAGAGATAAGGAACAAGAAATAAAGGAGTATGTGGCAGAGGTGAAGAGGAATAAAGGGGACAAATACCTTTAAAATTTGAAAATTTGAAAGTGTGGTAATTTGAAAATTGAAGCTCGGCAAGAGTTTTCACGCAAAGTCGCAAAGGAGTGCTTTTCAAGCGCAAGTTTCCATAATTATTTTAAGGGGCAAAGGTCGCTGCGCGACTAATACAAATACAATAACCAAGAAGGATTTTTCTTTCAGATGTCATCTCCCGAGATGACATCTCGGGAGATGACATCTGAAGAGGGTTTTCCCATTTTTTCGGATGTTTCCCTCACCTTTTACAACTTCTTCGCGAAGCCTA
>JBGAQE010000150.1:0-10309 GCA_044220885.1 Chitinophagaceae bacterium | reverse complement strand
AGATAGATGCATAGAATTGTGTAGCTGCTAAGCCAGTATTAGCTGATGCAAATGAAGAACCGCCATTAATACTTTTATAGATACCACCATCAGAAGCAACATAAATGATGCTGCTGTTACGTGGATCGAACTCTACATCATGTATGTCTGAATGCACATTTGTTCCAATAGATGTTCTTGTTCCTGATCCTGAGGTTGTGGAATTCGATGTATATCGATATAATGGTACTCCTCCCATTACAAACTGGTTCAGATTCGATGGGTTAATTGCTACATCATGCGCAAACCAATATTGATACTGACAGTGATGTGAACTGCTCTTTGCAACCCAGCTGCTACCGAAATTGGTACTCAAGTAAATTTCTTGCTGTGAAGAAACATCATCTCTTCCTATGCTGGCAACAAGACGAGTTGCTCCCACATTATCCAAACGGATAAAGCCCCTGAAGCTGGCTGGTAATCCTGAAGTTATTTTTGTCCATGTAGGTGCTGCTGCACTACCATTGATAGTGCGATAGATACCTTTATCTGAATTGATCATGTTTCCAACTCCCACCACCATTTGACTGGTATTTGTTGGATTAATAGCAACATCTGTTACGTATTTCTTATTGAGGATATTCGACCATGTTAGTCCTTCATCCGCTGAACGGTATAGACCGTCTGTAGCGCATGCATAAACCGTACTTGGATTTACCGGATCAAATTCAAGCATCTGGATGGCGAACATATCCGGGCTGTTTTTAGTAAGTACTTGTGACCAGGTTAATCCTCCATCAGTACTTTTAATGATACCGATACCATAGGTACCACGTGTTTTCCAAACGTTGAAACCCACATTGGAGGTATCAACACGATACACTTCACCCGTACCTGCATACAATACTTGTGGATTGGTTGGGTGCACCAATATAGATGACACACCTAGTAAAGGCAGATTAGTTACAACAGGTCTCCAACTGGCACCTGCATTAGTAGATTTCCAGATACCCCCACTGGCAGAGCCTGCCCAGAGGTTATTGGAGTTAGTTGGATCGATAGCGATACATAATATACGTCCACCGATACTTACATCAGGACCAAGGGCCGTCCAGTTAGCAGTAGCCACTGGCAAAGGACCGGCAACCGCTCTGTTAGAACGGAAGCTCTGGAATTGTTCCCAGGCCTTTTGGTATTTACTATCGAGATTTTCAGGATCGGGATAAGCACGTGACTGAAACCACATACTTAACTGACGGTCGGCTCCGGATTCTTTTTCTTCCGTGCCGGGAGCTTCGTTTTCAGATTCGATTTTGTTTGAGAATTTGTCAGAAAAAATGAGGAAGGCGGTTAGTGTTACAGCAAAAGCAGCCGTTAGCCATTTGAAATGCTTTTTCATTTCCTGGAATTTTTGGAGTTAGCAAGGTTAATTATTCGGTTACTGGATATCGATATAAGTGAAAATACTTATAAATATGCCAATGTTTAAACACGTGTAATATGGTGTAAATAAATGGATTGGACAAAAAAGAGTGCGGAATTTGAGAATTTGGTCCGCCGCGGCGGATGAAAATTTGGGAATGCTTGCCCTCGCAGCAGTGCGTGGGGAGCAGCCAAATACATTTTATAACCGGGAAGACGGGAAGGCTTTTTGTTTTAGTGGTGATTTCAAGATGTAGAATTTTATAGATTCTTTTAATGCTTTAAAAACGGGAAGGGTCGCTTCGCGACGAATACATTGCCAGGAGGTCAAAAGAGAAAAGGAGAATACAGTTGCCGGTAAAACGGGAAGAATGATTAAACTAATTCAAGTGTTTTGTAAAAAAGATAAGCTAACGATAAGTAAACGTTACAATAACATCATACAAAGCACTAAACTCCGGTCATTGGAATTCCATACTTAAAACTTAAAACTTACAACTTATTACTTACAACTTAAAACGTAAAACTTACTACGTACAACTACTTCTTCTCCTTTTCAATCACTTTCAAATCAGGAAGGAAAGTCATAACAAGTAATACAAAAGAAGCAAACAACATAATCCATATCCCAACTTTTCTTTCAGGACAAATAGTATTATAACAAGCAGAAAAAAGAAAGAAGCTTTTTATAGCATAAGCAACTGTAATAGCTCCGATAAGAAGGTTCCAGCGCTTTGCCCAAACTTTTGGTATCAGGAAAAATGCAGTGGCAATAACAGCCAGTATAGAAAACAATTTGCCCGGACGGCCATAATTATTCTGCTCAGAGAAAAATCCTGTAAAATCCTTATTCAAATCAGGATAGAATGCCCATGGTAAAAAACAAGCGCCTACTAAAATGATTGCTGCTGCGATACCGATGTATTGAGAGTACTTCATGGAGAGTGATACGTTTTAAACTACTGCTTAATGCCTAAGGCTTAATGCTAAAGGCTTAACCTGTTATCCAAACGGAATTCAGGCTTCGAAATTAAATTATTTTTAAGGCTTAAGGCTTAAAGCCTAAAGCTTAAGGCTTATTTTGTAATCCAAATGGAATTCAGGCTTCGTATTAAAACTTCATATGAAAACTGAACTCCGTTTGTACTCTGTATTAAGCCTTAAGCTTTAGGCCTTAAGCAAAACAAATTACATCTCAAAAAGTTTCGCCACCCCAAACGCCGCCCCAGCCGCCAGCGCCCCAATCAACATCACTCTCACCGCTCCCATAAAAGGATTGATACCGGTTATTTTGCTCTTGAACCATCCGAAGATGAAAAGACAGAGTAAAGTTACAACTACTGATATCTTAAGTCCTGTTATAGGACTATCTACAAAAAAATAGGGACTTAAAGGGACCAATCCACCAACCACATAAGAGATACCGATATTAAGTGCTGACTTGGTAGCTCGCTTTGGATCTGGTTTTTCGAGTCCCAATTCATACTTCATCATAAAGTCGACCCATTTGTCGGTATCCTGGGCAATCTCTTCAGTGGCCCTGTTTTGTAAATCCTCACTCAATCCTATGTTGGCAAAAAACTCTTTTGTTTCTTCTATTTCCCGGTGACGAAGATTCGCTACTTCATCATATTCCCTTTTCTGTTCACTATTATAATGATCCTGCTCTGTTTTTCCTGCCAGATAACCACCCAATCCCATGGCAATGGAACCAGCAGCTACTTCTGCAATACCCGCAATAACGATAATACTGGTTGAATCTACAGCACCACTAAGTCCCGCAGCTAATGCAAAAGGAACAGTCAAACCATCACTCATACCAATCACCACATCCCTTAAAAGGTCGGAACTTTGCAGATGTAATTCTTCGTGATGTAAGTGGGTGTCCATGGGGGGTAAATTTTGGGCGAAGGTATTGAATTAGAGGGAAAGTCCGAAAGTCGGGGTTGAAGTCCGGAAGTCCGAAAGTCGGGAAGTCCGGAAGGAAATACAAATACAAAGTAGGGAAGTTAGGGAGTAGGGAAGAAGCTAAATAACTTTTGAAATACTAACCGCAGAGGCGCAGAGACGCGGAGGAACGTCCCTCTGCGTCTCCGCGTCTCTGCGGTAAAAAGAATTCAAATCACAAAACCTCTTTCAAACTTGTATTTGTATTTTCTTCCGGACTTCCCGACTTCCGGACTTCCGGACTCTCCAACTACAGCACCTTCAAACTCTCATCAATAATCCCAACACATTCTAAAATCTGCTCTCTCGTAATAACAAGAGGCGGCGCAAAACGTATCTTATCTCCATGCGTTGGCTTTGCTAATAATCCATTATGCATCATTGTAACACATAGTTCCCATGCAGCATCTTTATTGGGATGATTTATTACTATCGCATTTAATAATCCTTTTCCTCTTACAATGCTTATGAATGGAGATTGTAATGCAGTCAATTCATTTCTTAATAATTGTCCCATGGCTGCTGCGTTTTCTGCCAACTTCTCATCTTTCAATACTGAGAGAGAAGTTATGGCCACTTTACAGGCAAGGGGATTACCGCCATAAGTTGAACCATGTTCGCCTGGTTTTATGGTGAGCATTATTTCATCATCGGCTAATACAGCACTTACTGGGAGTGTCCCACCACTTAATGCTTTACCAAGAATCAATATATCTGGTCTAACGTTTTCATGGTCACAGGCAAGTAATTTACCGGTGCGACAAAGTCCTGTCTGAATTTCATCACCTATAAAAAGCGCATTGGCAGCTTCACAGAGTTTTTTGGCACCTGATAAATAACCTGCATCCGAAATATCACACCGGCTTCTCCCTGTATCGGCTCTACCAGAAAGCCACATACGTTTTTGTCCTGAAGTGCTTTTTCTAATGCAGGTAAATCATTATAAGGGATTATTTCAAATCCTGGCATAAAAGGACCGAAATTGGTATAAGAACCGGGATCGGAACTGAATGAGATTACACAACTTTTTCTTCCATGGAAGTTATGGGCACATACTAATATCTTCGCTTTATTGGCTTCTGTTCCTTTTACTTCATAGGCCCATTTACGGCATAGTTTCAAAGCCGTTTCCACCGCTTCCACACCCGTATTCATGGGTAAGACCTTGTCATAACCGAAATAACTGGTGATGAATTTTTCATATTCGCCCAACTGATCATTATAGAAGGCGCGTGATGTTAATGTCAACTTTCCAGCCTGCTCAATTAGTGTTTCAATGATGGCAGGATGACAATGTCCCTGGTTAACGGCCGAATAGCCGCTCAGGAAATCATAATATCTTTTATTATCTACATCCCATACAAAAACACCTTTGCCCTTATTTAGTACAACGGGGAGGGGGTGGTAGTTATGGGCGCCGTATCTTTCTTCAAGGTCAAGGAAGTGTTGACTCTGTTTGCTTATAGTTTGAGTTGTGTGCATGACGTTAAATTGAAGGTTCAAAAAGTTCAAGATGTTCAAAAGGAAGATCCCTTATTGCAGGGATAGGGGTTTTGTGTCCAACTGGGTTAGTTGGACATACCAATTATATTCCTCGATGATTGAGGAAATCGAGGTTCTGGTGGAGGAAGTATACTATGGTAGATGCGGTTGGGATAGTTACTTATTTGAGGGCAAGATAATGAAAATTTGCTGAATGCTTGAGGCTGGGTGCTAAATGCTGGATGCTTGATGCATAGGCCTTAAGTTTTAAGCTGAAATTGCCATAACCGCAGAGACGCTGAGACGCGTTTTTTGAGTACAATTCATTCTTGATTTTGAACCACTAAGACTCAAAGGGCACGAAGGATCACTAAGAGAGTTTGCCTATTCAAGATTAAAATTAGTATCACCCAGTAAGGATTCCCTTCGTGCTTCTTCGTGTTCTTTGTGCCTTAGTGGTTCAAAGAACAAACTTAGGAGACGCGGAGACGAAGGGGGGCTGTTCCTCCGCGTCTCTGCGCCTCTGCGGTAAAATGTATTTGTATTCGTCGCGCAGCGACCCTTTGCCCCTTAAATTAAAACAGAGACTAAGCTAAAGAAGTCACTCCTTTGCGCCTTTGCGAGAAAAAAAATCAAAGCGATAAGACCTTAATAATATACTCTGAAGGAAACTCAATCTCCGGCACCTCTTTAAACAACCCAAACACCGTACTCCCGCTACCACTCATCGCCGCATAAACAGCACCATTTGAATACATCTTCTCTTTGATCGCTCTAATCTCAGGATGCAATTCAAAAACCGGCTTTTCAAAATCATTCAGCAATTGATCTTTCCAGGTTTCTACAGGTTGTTGTATTATTTCTTTCAACGACACTGATGGGGGAGTGGATAGGTTTAATTGAGAAAAAGCCCATCCTGTATTGATATGTATACCTGGATTAATGAGTAATATTTTATAACCTGCCAGGTTGCAGGAAACAGGTTCCATGATTTCTCCTCTGCCAGTAGCGAAACAGGGAGTATTCAAAATGAAGAAAGGACAATCACTTCCTAATTGAAGTGCTAATTCAATAAGCTCAGTTGCGCTTAGTCCTAACTGGTACTTATCATTCAGCAATCGCAATGTAAAAGCACCATCAGCAGATCCTCCACCTAGTCCGGCGCCCATGGGAATAGCCTTGTGCAGGTATAATTGAATGGGAGGCAGGTCAGGGAATTTTGGCTTTAGAAGATTGTAGGCTTTTATACAAAGATTATCAGACTGGTTACCAGCAACGGTTAATCCAGAGGCATGAAACTGTACATTTTCTTTTGGAGAACCGGTGGCAGTTATTACTTCAACAACATCTTTCCATGGAAGGGGATAGAAAACTGTTTCGAGGTCATGATACCCATCAGTCCGCTTGCGAAGGATTCGCAGTCCAAGGTTGATTTTACAATTGGGGAAAATAACCATGAAAGATTTTGGTTATCTCTTTTTTCGGTTGTTTATCTCATCGCGGATAGCGATGGCACGTATATAATCTTCCTGTTCCAAAACTTCATTCAATAAAGTATTGAGTTCTTCCAGACTTAAGGCTCGTAAATCGTCTGATCCACCACTACTTGGTTCATTCGTTACTGTAACTTCTTCACCTTTCTTCTTGCCTTTGCCTGAATCTTCCATCAGGATACCGGCACTCTCAAGTATGTTTTCGTAAGTATATATGGGACAACCAAAGCGCACGGCCAGGGCCAGGGCATCGGAAGTACGGGAATCGATTTCAACAGTATCATGTTCGCCAACGCAAACCAGTTTGGAATAGAAGATACCTTCCTGTAAATCGCAGATGATGATTTCGGTGAGGTCAACTGCAAAAGCGTTCATGAAATTCTTCATCAGGTCATGTGTCAAAGGACGGCTGGGATGCATTTTTTCAAGTGCTACGGCAATAGCCTGTGCTTCAAAGCCACCGATAACAATCGGCAAGCGACGAAGACCGTTAACTTCTCCCAACACTACAGCATAGGAATGGGTTTGGGTAATGCTGTGCGACAATGCTACAATTTCCAGTTCTATCTTTTTCATAACACTTAAAACACAATTGATACTGATGAATTGCGAATTTAAGCCATTCATTTAAATGACTGGAATTTTATGCAAATAAAAGGGGTAAAATGAGAAGAAATAGGCAAAGAAAACCGGGAAATCTACTGGCTTTATGGATTCTTTACGTTTAACCCAGCCAATTGATTTCCCGGTCTAACTTAGTTTATTCTGAATATAAGGCTATCAGGCTCCTTTGAGCTTACGAACAGCCTCATTGATTTTTGGTAATACTTCAAAAGCATCCCCAACAATGCCATAATCAGCTGCCTTGAAAAATGGCGCTTCAGGGTCTTTGTTGATTACAACAATCACCTTACTGCGGTTTACACCGGCCAAATGTTGAATGGCACCTGATATTCCCACCGCTATGTAGAGGTTTGGAGCTATGGAACCACCAGTTTGTCCAACATGTTCGTGATGCGGCCTCCAATGGGCATCAGCTACAGGTCTGCTACAGGCTGTTGCAGCCCCTAACAATTTGGCCAGATCTTCAATCATTCCCCAGTTTTCAGGGCCTTTTAAGCCACGGCCACCACTCACTACCAGTTCTGCTTCACTTAATGGAACCTGTCCGGTGATCTTGTTAGTAGCTGTCACTTTCACTAAAGGTTGAACAGATGTAGCCAGTGTAACCACTTCAGCAGTACCACCTGTTACAGTGGGCTGATAAGAATTTGGATTAAGGGCAATCACTTTTATAGCTGTATTCACTGCTATATGCGCAAAGGCTTTTCCACTGAATACCCCTTTCTTCACTACAAAACCATTGCTTGTATCGGGTAAGGCAACAGCACCTGCTACCAATCCTGCTTTCAATCTCGCAGAAACTCTTGGGGCAATTGCTTTACCATTCACATTATTAGAAAAAACCAATACTGTGGCTCCTGTTGCCGTTGCAGCCTCCGCTATCACTTTCGCATATGCCTGCGCATCCATGCTATTAAGATTAGCCGCATCTGCATGATGTATTTTTGTAACCCCATATTTCCCCAATGAAGCCAAATCATCACCCACTGCACCCAAAACAATAGCTTCCGCACTCGTACCTATTTGTTTAGCCACCGCAGCACCATAACCCAGCACTTCGTAAGAGGATTTTTTTATGTGACCTTCGGATTGGTCGATGAATATTAATACTGACATAAATTATTAGTATAAGATTAAAGTAAAAAGTCAATAGTTAAAAGTCAAAATCTCGAAAATTCGGAATGCCACAATTTCCACATTTCCACATTTCCACATCTCCACATTTTCAAATTTTCAAATTTTCAAATTAGTTTCGCTTCCTCATGCAACAACCTCACCAACTCCTCCGGCGTATCTGCCGAAATCATTTTCACTCCGGCTTTAGCAGGAGGTAATTCAAATGAAGCTATTTGAGTGAGGGCATCTACCGCAATTGGCTCCTGAACTTTCAATGGTTTGGTGCGGGCTCCCATAATACCTTTCATATTGGGGATGCGGGGTTCAGCCATTCCTTTTTGGGTACTTACAACTACAGGAAGACTTACTTCGCATGTTTCTTCTCCACCTTCTATCTCACGGTTGATAGTAGCGACGGTTCCGTTGAGGTCGAATTTTGTAGCAAGACTTACATATGGACGATCGAGTAATTCAGCGACCATGCCACCTATTGAAGAACCGTTGTAGTCAATGGTTTCTTTACCCATGAATACGATATCATAAGCACCTTGCTTTGCCACTTCGGCAATCTGTGAGGCAATATAGAAGCTATCATGACTATCGGCATTTACACGAATGGCTTCATCTCCACCCAGTGCTAGGGCTTTACGGATGATAGGATCGCTGTCTGCTGCACCTACCGTAACCAGGTGAATCACGGTGGCCGCATCCTTTTCTTTCAATTCAATGGCTCGTACCAATGAATACCATTCGTCGTAAGGATTGATGATCCACTGTACTCCATCCTGAGCGAATTTCGTATTGTTATCTGTGAAGGCTATTTTTGCCGTAGTGTCCGGCGTTTTACTGATGCATACTAATATCTTCATATAGCTTTTTTGTCCGCCTTTCCTTAGTGGAAACGGGGAGGTGAGGAAAAAGGTTGTTTATGCAACTAAAACAAAGATAAGTGTTCACCCGTTAATTTAATAATAACGTTAAATATTTTTTTGTGTCACAAGAAAGAATGGAGAAGTTAAAGGAGTTTTTAAAGGCGAGTCCGGAAGATTCGTTCCTTCAGCATGCCCTGGCGCTGGAATACAGCAAGCTGGGGGATGATGAAACAGCCCGCAGCCTGTTCGAATCCATCCTTACCCGTGAGCCATCTTATATAGGATCGTACTATCATTTAGCCAAATTGCTGGAACGCTTGGGTAATACCGATGCCGCCATCAGTTGGTACGAAAAGGGAATGGAAGCCGCCAAAGCCGCTGATGATAAACATGCGTATGGGGAATTGAGGAGTGCGTTGGAGGAACTGACTTTTTGAGTCGGGAGTCTATAGTCGGGAGTCAGGAGTCGGGTTAAAGAAAGTGGGGGAGTTAGGTAGTAGGGAAGTAGGGTAGGAGGTTATTCACTGCGTGCTCATGTCTTTTTTGTTTGCTTTTTGAACCACAAAGACACGAAGAACACAAAGAGGCACAAAGAGAGCAAGTAGAGGTTAGTGTTTTGAAAATTGGTTAGTAAGGACTCCCTTCGTGTTACTTCGTGTCCTTTGTGTCTTCGTGGTTCAAGTGTAAGTGAGAGAAATAATAAGCATCTCAGCGGAGAAAATTATCTTCCCGCCTTCCCGGTAATAAATAAATAATGACTTTACAAAATAGCTTCACCGATTTTATTTCAAAAGAAGGCCTGTTCACAAAACAGAACAAGTTACTCATTGCCGTTAGTGGTGGTGTAGACTCTGTTGTGTTATGTGATCTATGCCATGAAGCAGGATACGATTTTGTAATAGCTCATTGTAATTTTCAATTAAGGGGAGAAGAGAGTAATCGTGATGAGGATTTTGTTCTACAACTAGGCAGGAACTATGGCAAAGAAGTACTGGTAAAACATTTCGCCACCAAAGCCTATGCCACCCAAAACAAAGTATCCACCCAGGTAGCCGCCCGCGAGCTTCGCTACAGCTGGTTCTACGATTTGCTGGAACCGACTCCTGACTCCAGACTCCAGACTCCCGACTTATTAATAACTGCGCATCATGCAGATGATAACATAGAGACCGTTCTCATGAACTTTTTCAAAGGCACCGGAGTATCTGGCATGCGAGGAATTCTTCCTAAACAAGGTAAACTGATCCGACCCTTATTATTCGCTACCAAAGCTGAATTGCTCGACTATGCCAAAGCAAAGGGGTTGAAATGGGTGGAAGACAGCTCCAATGCCGGTGACCAATATACGCGAAACTATTTCCGGCATCAGCTGAT
>JBGAQE010000149.1:0-10722 GCA_044220885.1 Chitinophagaceae bacterium | reverse complement strand
TCAGGTGTTGCTTCTGCATTCATGGATTTCTATAACTACTCAAGCAATCTTCACGAAGATTTCTTGCTTTCATCAATATTGGATGTAAACTCTGCCGACTCAGTGATACTGACATTCGAAAGGGCTTACAAACCATATAGCACTTCAGCTTCCTTTGCAGATGGACTTGCAGTTGTTGTTTCAACAGATTGCGGAGCCACATTTACAGAGGTTTGGAGAAGAGAAGGTACAGCCCTTGCTACTGTTGCAGGAACTACCACTTCAGGCTATGTTGCAGGAGCTAATGATTGGTTAAGTACCCGTCTGGATCTGAAACCATTTATCGGCTCTGCTACAAGTGTAACCGTTGGTTTTAAAGCTATCAACAGGTTCGGTAACAACCTTTATCTGGATGATATCAATATCAGAACCTTCCGTTTACCTTTCCGTGATGCCTTAATCAGGACTGTAACAGAACCAGCAGGTCGTCTTTGCGCACGCACTTTGGTTCCACAATTAACAATTGGTAATCAGGGTCGCGATACGTTGAAGAGTGTTAAGATCATGTTCCGTATTGGAACAGGTGCATTGGATTCCATCAGTTGGACAGGTGCATTACCAAATGGAGGATCAGCACTGATCAATTTCGCTACTTATAATAAAACAATCACGTTTGCAACAGGTGGTAATTACCAGTTCATTTCTTATACAAAAGAACCAAACGGATTGAATGATGAGAACAACCTGAATGATACAACCAAAATTGGTCTTACCATTTTTGATCCTCAGCCAGATCCGGTGAAAGAAGGTTTTGAACAAACTACCTTCCCTCCTGCCAACTGGTCTGTAGCATCTTCTGGAAGTGCTTATACATGGGAAAGAAGCGTAAGAGCTGCTAATGAAAAGACAGCTTCTGCTACTATCCGTAACTACCGATTCAATAGCAATGGAAGAAAAGATGACCTCTACTCTCCATTGGTTCAAATCGGAAGTCCTGACTCAGTTTACCTGAAATTCGACGTAGCTCATGCTACAGCACAATATCCAGGAAGCACTGGTACTCCTTTAGATACTCTGGAAATCTTGCTTACATATATCCAAATACTGATACTGTTGGATTCTATCCTAACTCCGCTTCACAATGGCGCAGGGAATGGGTGGATATCAGCAAGTTCGTAGCCGCCAACAGCAAATTCCAGTTTGTATTCAGAAGTACCAGTAACAGAGGAAATAATACATTCCTTGATAATATTGATATTTCTACTATAACTTTGCCAGCGCGTCTGAAGCAAGCAGGTTACATGATTACTCCGAATCCTTTTGAAGGAAGCTTTGTAATTCGTCACCTGTTACCACCAGCAAATCTGAGAGGATTACAAGTAATCAATTCTTTAGGTGAAACAGTGGTATCAAGGACCTTCAATGGTAACGCAAGCAATTATATACCAGTAGATCTTAGCAGGTATTCAAATGGATCTTATCAGGTGAAACTGGTATACGACAATAAGGTAATTACAGAAAGAATTATTAAGAGAAGATGATGAACGCTATTGAAACTATTATTGAAAACGAAAAAGACGAATCACTTAGAATAATAGCTCAAAAAGTAATTAACCAGAAACGAATCTCTAAACAAGACGGACTGCTCCTTTTCGAAAGGGGCAGTCTTTCTTTTTTAGGAGCACTGGCTAATTCAGTAAGAGAGCGATTACATGGTGACCGTACTTATTTCAACAGGAATTTCCATATTGAACCCACCAACGTGTGCGTGTTCTCCTGTAAATTCTGTTCCTATTCCAGACTTTATGCCCATAAGGAAGAAGGTTGGGAATTAACTACTGAACAGATGATGGATATCGTTAGGAAATATGATGGAAAGCCAGTTACAGAAGTTCATATTGTAGGGGGTGTTCACCCAAAATTGAACCTCGACTTCTTTGCCGATCTGTTACGAAAGATAAAAGCACACCGCCCCGACCTCCATATAAAAGGATTTACAGCTGTTGAACTGGATTATATGTTCCGCAAAGCTAAAATGACTACAGAAGAAGGCCTTCGATTCCTCAAAGAGGCTGGACTTGATTCATTACCTGGTGGTGGCGCAGAAATATTCGATGAAAAAATAAGAGAACAGATATGTGCCGATAAGGTAAGTTCTGAAGGCTGGCTCGATATTCATGGTACCGCTCATAAACTCGGAATGCATACTAATGCTACTATGCTTTATGGCCACCTGGAATCTTACGAACATCGAATCGACCATATGGATCGGCTCCGATCATTACAGGACGAAACAAAAGGATTCAACACCTTTATTCCACTAAAATTCAGGAACCATGATAATGAAATGAGTCATATTCCTGAAGTATCGGTTATAGAAGACTTAAGGCTGTATGCAATTGCCAGATTGTATATGGATAATTTCCCTCATCTGAAAGCCTATTGGCCAATGCTGGGTCGTCAGAACGCCCAACTGACCCTTTCATTTGGTGTAAATGATATTGACGGAACAATAGATGATTCCACCAAGATCTATTCAATGGCTGGCTCTGAAGAACAAAACCCAGCCATGTCCACCGCTGAACTGGTTACTCTAATCAATCAGGCTGGAAGAAAAGCTATTGAAAGAGATACACTGTATAATGAAGTAAGGGATTATTCAACGGTTCCATTACAGGAATTAAGTGCTAATCCTGAATTGAATTGATACACTTATTTTAATTGTCCCGAAGCCCATTGAAGGGCCGCTAATGATTTGTAGAATTTGGTTTTGGTCTCCTGCAATTTCTGTTGCAATTCCAAAACCTTATTCTCACGGGAATTCACTATAAATAAGCTGCTTTCACCAATTTCAAACCTGGTTAGTTCTCCACTCAACAATCGCTGATAATTCACCAGGGCCTGTTCCATTAAACTCACCTGTTGTCGAAGCGTATAGGTTTCGTTATAATACACAGTTATCTTAGTCTCTATATCTCTTTGTGCCTGATTTCTCTCCATCGAAGTTTCAGCCACTTTAAATTTCGTTTCACGAAACCCACCTCTACCCTGCGATAAACGCAATGGCATACTGAAATCAATCCCAAACTTATAGTTGTTCTCCAAAAAACTGGTATTGACATTTTTAAAAACATTATACCCCTTATTCAAAAGATTTGCTTTTGCATCCAGCTTTGGCAACATTTCCTGGAACTTCAATTGTTGCTCCACTCTCAGCCAATCCAGTTTATAGGAAAAGGTTTTCAGTTTCGGATGACTTGCAAGCGCCACCGACAATAACTCATCCATTGCAGGAATCATTACAGTTTGGGTGCTCTTTTCCCATAATGTATCGGGAATGGCAGCTACAGGTAATTTGTATGGAATATCATTCTCAAGCCATAGATAGTTAGACAATTCCGTTCCGGCGTTCTGGAATTTCATAAAAGCTTCATTTCTTAAAAGAAGAAATTGCTGTAATTGGGCCAGTGCTTCAACAGTATCAATTGCCGGACGATTCCCCTGTTCGTATTCAATAGCTGTGAATCGTAATCTTGCTTCACTAAGGGCTATGGTTCTATCCAGAATCTTGTATATCTGGTATTCTTTCACCCAATTCCAATAAGCACCAATGCCCTCATATAAAAGGTCATTGATGATCAGGTTCCTTGTAGCAAGATTTTGTTGCTGATAAATTTTTGCCTGCTTCAAGATGGCCCTTCTTTTATCAACCACAAGATCTTTAAGCAGAGGGACACTTACTCCGAGATAACTTGTTTGCCCTAAAGTTGCTTCGCTTGTTACCCTGCTTCCGGAAATCTCTTCCAATCCTGCATAAAATTCAATACCATACCATGTTGGTATCTTCAATTCAGGTTGGTAATAACTATAATAAACATCTCCTCCGAATTTTTTCTTTTCAAATGAAGTAGTCAACAATGGGTCGAAACCAGCCCTGGCTCCGGTAAGGGAAGCTGCTGCTCTCTGCACTGAAAAATCAGCCTGCTTTACCACTGGGTGGTATAAACGAACCAGATTCAGGAATTCATTTTCAGACAACACCAACATCGACGCTGTATCCGATTGGCCCCTTGAAGGCAAACTGAATACCAGCAACACCAATAAAATTGAGGAGATGAACCGGAAACGTTTCATAATAGTATAGCTAACGCGTTTTATTTTTTTGTTGTTTCTGGTTTATTTTTCGGTTTATAATAGTCTGGAGGGAATCCATTGATATTACGCCATAATTCATACCAAAGAGGAACATCCTTCAATAAGGCAAATCCTGCAGCACCTGTACCCATGCGTAATTCTTTTGGCCAGGGCTTCTCCCCTTCTGCTTCTGTAACCAATAAGCGGAACAATCCGTTCTCACTTACCGAGGTCTCCACTGCCACAACATTACCTGTAAAAGTACCGTATGAAGCGGTAGGCCATCCACTGAAAACAATAGCAGGAAAGCCATCAAACAAAAACCTTACTTTCTGGCCATTTGCCACTAATGGTAAATCAACGGGCTTCACAAAGAGCTCCACCGCATATTGCTGATTGGTTGGAATAATCTCCACCAATTTTTCTCCTTCTTTTACAATTTCATTCAATCCCGATTTACGAGCCTGCACAATCTGTCCATCTTGTGGAGCTTTTACATAATACTGCCCACTTCGGATATTGTAATTCATATACTGGTTTTCCAGTTTTGAAATCTCTCCTTCGCTGGTAGCAATTTGAGAAAGGGATTGAAAACGATCTCCCTCAGCTTTTGATATTTTCTCCAGATATTGCTGCTGCTCACCATTCAACTCTAATTTGATTCGCAGATACTCTTGTTGCGCATTAGATAGTTTAACTGAAGCACTTGTCTTTTTTGCTGTTGCATCCTGAACTGCCTGATTACGCTGTTCCAATTGCACCAGGGAAGCTAATCCAGCATCATACAAGTTCTTCTGCCGTTTATATTGTTCCAGTTTAATTTTCAGGTCGTTCGATGCTGCCTGTAAATCGTTACTATCCCCTTGAATCTTTAATAACTGTTGCGACAATTTATTATTAAGTTCACTTATCTTAAGATCCCTTGCTTGCTTCAATGCTTCAATTTGCTGTGCAACGGTACCAACTTTTCCTTTATAACCGCTTACCGCATCTTTCTTTGCATCCAATTGCTCTCTTGTTCTTTGTAATAATGCCGGGTCCAGATAATCATCTTTTATTTCAGCAAGTTGTAAAATGGTATCACCCTTTTTTACAAAATCACCTTCTTTCACATACCATTTTGTAATTCTGCCGCCAATAATAGTATTGAGTTCCTGAGGCCTTTCTTCTTGTCGCAATGTAGTTACCTTACCCCTTGCCCTGATGTTTTGTGTCCATGGCAGGAAAAGTATAAGTACCAGCACAGTAATTATTCCCCAAAACCAATATTTGATTTTTGAAACTCGGGCAACACCATACACAGCATCAAAAGATTTGAATCTTGTGATATTTTCTGTTGCTTTTTCAATAGTATTTTTAACTCCTTGCATTTTCCAGATTTTTTCAGATTAAAGATGACTATCAGAAACAACAACTCCATTTTCAAGAATAACAATCTTATCACATTTCACTGCAAAAGACTTATCATTTGTTACAGCAATTACTGTAGTATTTTTCAGATCTTTATTAACAGATCCTGCACCTGCTGCACAAATTTCTCTTCCAATCCAAGGAATGGTTCCTCTAACAAGAGTAATCTGGGCTTACCCACAAGTGCTCTAAGCAAAAGGATTTTTGTTACTATCTTCCCTGGCAGCCTTTTTCCTGTTGGATGCAATTGAAGCGCAAACCCTTCAGGCAACGACTCAATGAAGTCTTTTAATCCAACTTTTGCAGCCATTTCCATCACATATTTAACCGATATATCCTCTCGTCCCATCGTGATGTTTTCCAATAGCGTTCCTTCGAAAATATCAAGCGAATCAAACAAGATACCTGTTTGCAGCCTCAGCAATTCCTTATTATAGTTGGGAAGTGAAATACCATCGAATGTAATTACCCCTTCGTAAGGCTGGTAAGTTCCAGTCAATACTTTCAGTAAAGTAGATTTACCAGAACCATAATTTCCACTGATACATATTTTTTCACCTGCCTTTACTTCAAAGGACAGGTTTTGAAGTACATTTCGGTTCTTATCATATCCAAAATTCAGGTTATTCACTTGTAAACGCATCCCTATTGAGTTGTCTGTTTCGGGCACATAGTCTCCGGATTCTTCCAATGGTTTATCGGTTAAATGACCAAGCTTCTCAACTGATGTGAGTACATCATAAACTTTATCCAGGTTGTTTACAAGCTTTTCTACTGCACTCATAACTGTTATGATAACGATTTCTGCTGCTATGAACTGCCCGATATTCAATTGCTGATCTAATAACAGAAAAGTTCCCACAATAAGCATGGCCGCAGTTATCAGTACCTTGAAAGCAATAAGGCTCCAATATTGTAACAAAAGGATTTTGAAATGACTGGTCCTTGCTTTAAGATAACCATTCACCTGTTCATCTGTTTTGTATAGGTGACGGTTAGAGCTGCTTGAGAATTTAAAGGAAGAGATTACTCTCGCCATTTCCTGCAACCAACCAGCCACCTGGTATTTGTAATTACTCTCTTCAATACTGGTCTCTAATCCCTTACTGCTGGTAAAACGCAATATGAGGAAAACAATCAGCAATAAGGATATCCCGAAAAATATGAATACCGGATGATAAAAAGAAAGAAGAATAAGGCCAAACAATATCTGTATTGTGGCCAGAGGAATATCAAGCATCAGTTTAGCTAAACTTTTCTGAAGTGATACGGTATCAAAAAAACGGTTCACCAATTCAGGGAGATAATATCTATCAACGCTGCTTAGGTTCAGTTTTGGAAGATTATAGGAATAGAGGAACGAATACCTCACAAAAAGTTGCTGCTGTATTTTCTCAATAATCTTCATCTGGTTCACTTGCAGCAAACCGGTAATAAATACGCCAGCCACCACAAAAATTATCAATAGCACCAGAGAAGTGGAGATAGCACCACCAACTACAAAACTGATTATTGATTGAATACCGAGGGGGAGCGATAATTGAACTAACCCGCTAAAAATGGCATAGAAATAAATAGCAGAAATCTCCTTTTTCTCGAACCTTAGAATATCCAGAATACGCTTGATAGCTTGGGTTTTCATGCCAATTGATAAATTAATAATGGGTTAATTCAAAGAAAGTTACTAAAACTGCAAACATTCCTGTCGAATGTTTTAACCTGCTCTTTGTCGCCAACCTTTGTCTCTTTATACTTAAAACTCATATCCCTCGCTGTATCCCACATGGTTTTAATAACAGTATCGAGCGATACTTTGGCAAAATCGGGAGTACTTTGGAGGGCTAATTGAGAGGCTGTAATGGCTTTTATGGCACCCATCGTATTTCTTTCTATGCAGGGTATTTGAACCAGGCCCCCAATAGGGTCACAGGTCAACCCTAAATGATGTTCCATCGCTATCTCGGCTGCCATCAGGGCTTGCCGTTGCGAACCGCCAAGGGCCTCTGTAAGCCCTGCAGCCGCCATTGCCGACGAAACACCGATCTCTGCCTGACAACCACCCATAGCTGCTGAAATAGTGGCTCCTTTCTTGAAAATACTACCAGCTTCTGCAGCTGTTAGCATGAATTGTAAAATCTTTTCTTCATTATCACCGTCACAGAACGCAACAAAATAATGAAGGACTGCGGGAATGACTCCTGCCGCCCCATTGGTGGGAGCAGTAACTACTCGGCCAAAAGAGGCGTTTTCCTCATTTACAGCTAAAGCAAAACAACTCACCCAATCCAGCGTATACTTGAAACCGTTTCCCCCATCCCGGATGGCTTTAATCCAACTATCATAATCCGAATAGGTTCTACCCTGAAGTAATCGCTTATTCAGATCAGAAGCCCTTCTTGTTACCTGCAACCCTCCGGGAAGAATTCCATCTGTATGACAGCCTCTGTAAATACAATCCTTCATCACCTGCCAAATATGTAGCATTCCCTTTCGTGTTTCAACTTCTGGTCTCCAGGAATGCTCATTCTCCATTACCACTTCACTAATACTTAGTCCGGTAGTGCGGCACCAATGTAATAAGTCTTCTGCCTTATCTATTGGAAATGGCAATTGTACTTCCTGAAGCGAATTGCTTGTTTCACCCTCTTTTATTACAAAACCCCCACCTATAGAATAATAAGTTTCAGAAATCGCTTCTCCATTCTGAAGGGTAACCAAAAAACTTAAGGCATTAGGATGAAAGGGTAATGATTCCGAAAAAAAGAACTCAATATCTTCCTGTGGATTAAAGACTACTTCATGTTTTCCATGAAGCAAAATCCGTTGCATTTTCTTGATATCTTCAATTCGATGGGTAATACTATTGACCTCAATAGTTACAGGGTCGAGTGATGCAAGTCCTAGCTGTACCGCTATATCTGTACCATGCCCAACACCCGTTTTTGCGAGGGAACCATAAAGCAATATCCGGATGGAAACTACTTGAGAAAGAATGCCACGTTTCTCCAGACTTTCAGAAAAACGCTGAGCCGCCCTCCAGGGTCCTAAAGTATGGGAACTGGACGGGCCTACGCCGATTTTAAAGATATCAAATACCGAAATGGCTTCGTGTGGCAAGACCTGAAGATTTGAACAAAAGTAGCTGAAAAAAAGCTATGCTTATATTTTCGAAACTGTTATTGGAAATCGGTAAGAGTAATATCGAAAATCAAAACAGAGCCACCTGGGATGATAATATTGCCGCTACCGTCTTTAACATCAGTTGTTCCATAACCCAATGTTGGAGGAATATACAAACGAATCTGGCCGCCTTTTTTTACCAGGGGCACTCCTATTTTCCATCCTTCTATAAGTGAACCCAAAACGAATACCGCACTGTTTTGAGAATCGAAAACAGTACCATTGGTTAATTTTCCAGAATATTTAATCAACACACTTGAACACAATGTTGGAGACGAACCGGAACCTGGATTCAGTATTTCATAATACATATTGCTACCGTGCTTGGTAGCGGTAATGCTGTTTGCAGTGATATAATTCAAAACAGCCTGTTCCTCACTCGATGGTGCCACTTTATTGGCCAATTTGTAAGAACATCCGGTATCACTTTTTATACAACTTGTAGCTAAAACACTCAAAAACAACAAAACAGCACTTAAAAGCCTCATATTCAAATTTTTTGTAAAGATAAACATTGTCTCCAAGACATCATAGCCTCTCCTAATGCTGCATCAGGATTCCCTTGCTTTTCTGGCCTCTTCCCTGGCTTTTATTTCCTGGAACTGCTGCTCTTTCATATCCCATTGATGCTTTTTGTAGAAAATGGCTACAAATCCCGCAATCAGGAGAATTGCTACAATAATAACAGCAGGACTTGTTTCCGAATTAGCCTCCGAATCGGCTCTTTTATACCAGAACCGACCCGAAAATAAGGCCACCAGAACAGGTACTGCAAATAAAAGTCCTACCGGAATACCGATTAACAACTGCCGGAAAGTCTTCTTTTCCTTTTCCTTATTGGCCTCCCAATATTCCATAAAAACCCGCTCTCTTTCGCTTAGCATTGCTTGAATTTTAATGACTTGATTAGACTCACAAAAATAATATCCTAAAGGCTTCGTTTGTTAATAATCATTAAATTGTGTCTAAATCCATCTCATCTTGAAAATATCAGGTCTACTAACCAGCTTTTTATACCAAAACAGGAAACTAAATATTCCGGGCATCGGACAGTTCACCATACCTGAAACGGTGGCTATTCCTGAACCTGAAGACAAGAATTTCGCTGAATTCCTGCAGTATGTGCAGTTTACTCCAAAGAACATTTTACAGCCCGATACCGACCTCATAGACTATATCAGAAAGGAAACAGGAAAGATAAAGCCACTGGCCGAATCTGATCTGGAATCTTATCTGGCAGATTGTAAATCACTCCTGAATATCGGGAAACCCCTGTTTCTGGAAGGTATTGGCACCCTGCAGAAGAACAAGATCGGCGGCCTTGACTTCCTGGCAGGCCAACCATTGATGGAAAGGGTTGAATCGCATGAACCTGAAAAAGCAGCTCCAAAGCATGGCGACAGGAAATTCCTTTACAATAACGAGTATACCAATCAATCCAGTCAAGGTGGAAACCTGAGGAAACTATTGATAGTCGGTGGGGCATTATTCGGATTAGCCGTTGTTGTTTGGGGAGGATATCTTTTGTATGCAAGAAATGTAAACCAGACAGATAATACCATCGTTACCAGTGTTACAAATCCTGAAACGGAAGCTGATACTACAGCAAATACACAACAGCCGCCAGTTTTACAGCCAGATTCATTGGCTAAGGATTCTGTAAAACCTGCATTACCTGTACTTCCCGACAGTGCTTCTGGCCAGTCACCACTGGTTAGCTACAAATTCATCTTACAGACTACTTCAAAAAAATATATAGCAGACTCAAACTATAACAAGATCAAGAATTCAATACCAGATGTTCATCTAATCAGTAAGGATTCTTCCACCTATCAGATTTATGTAATCAAGAAATGTCTGCCTTCAGATACTACCAAAGAAAAAACCAATCTCAATAACTGGTATTGGGGAAGGAAAGAGATGAGAGTAAGGATTGAATTGTAATTACCATGTTATACGATGCTGCATATTGGATAAAACACTTAAGCCTAAGTGTTCATGTTGAAGGTGGGGCTTTCA
>JBGAQE010000148.1:0-10732 GCA_044220885.1 Chitinophagaceae bacterium | reverse complement strand
GAATCTTATCTGTAGCCTGGTTGATTCGTTGCAAGGCTTTTATCTCTTCAGCAGGCAGACCGAATACTTTCCCCAATTGATGTATGATGGCATTATGCTGGAAGGTGGGATATGACCCTAATAAGGCAACATGGTTCTTTCCATAGCGCTTGAATATGAAATCGATTACATCATCCCTGTCGAGCCAGGAAAAATCAATATCAAAAGCGGGAGGTGAAGTGCGATGTGGATTCAGGAAGCGTTCAAAAAACAGGTTCAGTTCAATGGGATCAACATCTGTTATCCGAAGACAGTACGCTACAATGGAATTAGCACCACTTCCTCTTCCAACATAATAAAAACCTCTTGACTGGGCACAGCGGATGATATCCCAATTAATAAGAAATGGCATTGAAACCAAGATGGGGGGGGGGGGGGGGGGGGGGGGGGGGGGGGGGGGGGCCAGTAGTCTTTTGTAAGTCGTTGTTCAGCTTCCTTGTTTTTCTTTCCGTATCGGGCCAGCATACCGTTACGGGCCAGTTTTTCTAATAAGATGCGATCATCTTCCGGTGAAGCACTGAAACATTTCTTATTCTTATCCTTCTTTGCATCCATCACAATACTACAGGAATCCATCAGTCTGTACGTATTGGTAATGATGAAAGGGAATTGTTTGAAGGCAGCGAGTAACTGATCATGGGGAATGAAAGTTTCGGATGCATCAGCCTGTGACTCTTCGGGCAACTTAGAAAGCAAAACATTCTTATCGATAGCCCGTAACAACCGATGCACACCATGATATACTTTATTCTGAAAAGTCACAGGTTGGCGAATCACCAATCTTTCGGCAAAGGGTCGCCAGTCCAACGTATAAAGTTTCGTAAGCTCAGAAGGAAGAAGGCCAATATATTCATTCGGCAGTAAGTCCTCCATGGGTTTGGCACCTAAAGGATAGATAACAAATCCATCCCAGTTATCAAGGAAGAAGGGTTAGTCGGTACTGCTCTGGAAATCTTTTTTGCCTGCAGGTGGTCTGAGATGAATTCGTTTATCCAGGCCATTCCCTTGTTATTAGCCGCTAATAAAATATAGAGCAACTTATCCCCATTCGGTATTTCTGCACCAACGATGGGCTTAATTCGGGCTTCCTTGCAGAATTGGACAAAGTCCCATATATCGCAGGTGGAATTGATATTGGTAAGTGCCAGTACGGTAACACCCGCTCCCAAAGGGTTTCTCTGCACTCACTCTTTTCGTGGAGAAAGTGCCGTAGAGAAAGCTGAAATAGGTTTTGCAATTCAGGTACATCGGATGCAAAATACTAAATTATTTAGTATTAATTATGCTAATTTATTTAGTTTTTTATTTATAAATCAATTGCCGGTAAACCGGGGAAGGCGGGAAGGATTTATTTTTCTCGCAAAGGCGCAAAACCTTCAACTATGATTTGTTATTATAATTTTAAGGCGCTAAGGGTCGCTTCGCGACAAGAATACAAATACATTTTACCGTAGAGGCGCAGAGACGCGTGGGGATTTCCTCTGCGTCTCCGCGTCTCATGTAAAAAAAATATCAAGCAAGGAAAATATAATTTTAATTAGGTTGTGGCACCAAGAAACCTATTGAACTTATTGAACATCTTGAACACATTAAAGAAGAAACTTAAAACTTTCAATCCAGATCATAAATAAGAACGAGAAAATAACTCACACTCTTCAAAACTCCCGCTAATGAAGCAATAGAAAAAAATAAGGGCAACTTACAATCCTATCCAATATGCATTAATTCCAGCTCATGTAACGCTATGCAGAGAGGATGAAATCTATAAATTAGATAAAGTGATAGAGAATATACTTTCAATAAAACAGATAGCCCTCTTTCAATCGAGTTCAGGAATGCAGAACGTTTTAATGAAGGGAAGGGCTTTGGTTACCTACTGTTGGAAACCTCAATTCATTCAACAATCTAAAGAAAGAAGATTCTGAAGGTATAATAGATAGTCCCCCGTCTCCCTACCCCATATCCACATTAATCCATCCCCAGAAATGGGAATTGTACAGATGAAATTTTCAATGGTGTATAAAAAAATTGAATTAATTCTTCTTTTATCTTTGATACTATCAGCCTTATTGAACAACAAAACGGTGATAAATGGAAAATGATTAAAGACTATAAATTAAAATAGCGATACCCTAATCCTACTACCCTACTTCCTAACTCCCTAACTTCCCTACTAACAATAAAACCTTAACCAAAATATGAACCTCCAATTCCAGGGAATCATCTTATTCGTCCAGGACGTTAACAAACTCAAAGAATTCTATGTTGGACTTTTACAATTGGAAATTCTGGAAGAACAGCCTTCCCAATGGCTATTGCTGAAAGCTGGTGCAGCTACTATCGGACTACATAAGATCGGAGCAGAATATCTTGAACCCGGACAAGCCTCATTCAAGTTTGACAACAACACAAAAATTCAATTTGAAACTGCAGATGATATTAATGCTATAAGAAAAACACTTTTTGATAATAAAATCAATATTCAGGAAGTAAAGACCTTTGATAATTATCCTTATTGGATTTGTGATGGAGAAGATCCTGAGGGAAATGTATTTCAGTTGATGCAGAGAAAATGAGGGACTAAGGGTTCAATAAGTTCCAGTTGTTCAAAAGGTTCCATAGGTTTCTAGGTGTAGCTCCCAAACAAATAGTTAAGGTTTGCGTGGTTGAGCTTTTTTTCACCGCAGAGAACAAGAGAAATACAAGAGTTTGCGCAGAGTTATGGTGAAATACTTTGTATTGACTTCTCAAATGACTCTGCGAAGCCTCTTATGTCTCTTGTTCTCTGCGGTGAAAAAAAAACTTTCAATAAGGAATATATATATAATTAATTAGGGTACTACACCTAGAAACCTATGGAACCTTTTGAACAACTGGAACTTATTGAACCCTTACCCTTTCTTAGGCACCATCATCTTCAACTTCTGCTTCTGCTCCAAATCTGCTTTCGTTGGTCTTGGTATGAAATTATATGTGAGGGTTAGCCGATAATTACGGGTGCGGGTGTATCCGTAAGACTCATGGTTGAAATTGGTACCATAAGTGAATGTTCGGTTCTCCTGTTGCTGGAGAGGGTCGATTATATTGGCGGTTATGATAAAACGTTTTTCAAAGAACTTGCGTTGCAATCCAATATTCATACTTGAATTCCATCTTACATAACCTTGTGGATTGGCGAAACGATTGAAGGTTGCGCCGGCATTGAAATTCCACATTTGGTCAGGAGCGTAATTAGCATTAAGACCTGAATTGATAGAACTTCCATTCCTATACTTATAAGTGAGCTGGTCGAACTTGCTGTATTGGTTATAGGTATAACTTATACTGCCGTTCACCCGCAACTTCTTTGAAAAATTATAACCACTCCAGGAACTGATACCATACTCCTTCCTGTCGTCGATATTCTTCCAGGTAACAAATGTCTTTCCATCAGGTTGCAATGTCCTTATTTGAGCATATACATCTTGCACCAGATTAAATCCCATTGAAAGATTGATATAGTACTTGTCCTTATTCCTACCAAGTACCAAATCGAAATTATGTGAAGTGGATGGCTGCAAATCTATATTACCAAACCGAAGGTTATAGGGATCTCCAAAATCAATCGCTGGATTCAATTCCCCCATACCAGGTCTGCGAATTGTTCTTCTATAGGAAAGAGTGAGGTTGAGTATCTCTTCCCATTGCTTGTTAAAATTAAAAAAGGGAAGAAAGGTCCAATAAGAGTTCCCTGATGCCTGCTGAATCTGATACAAGTCGAAATGGACAGTAGTACGCTCTGCGGATAATCCCGCTGAAACGCTATTGCCCTTCCCGAATAATTGTTTCATCGAGAACCGTAGGTTACTGATGGTTTGGATGAACTTGAAATCATTACTCAACAAATCACTTTTCACATATTGCGAATCGGGCTTTTTGAAATACTCAGAAAGCAATACAACCCTGCTGCTGTTGTGATTGTAAGAACCGCCCGCAGAAAGGAATGTTGTTTTATTTGCAAACATCTTATCGTATGCCAGTCTGGTAGCATAACCGTAATTATTGCTTGTTGTGAACTGCTGCTGAGTTGAATCAATACCGTTTGGTGTATAATCGGGATTAAAGAACTGCTGATAGAAATATCGGTTATTCTCATTGTGAGAATAGGAACCGCTATTGATGAAACGTAATGTTTCTCCTGGATTCTTTCCGCGATGCGTATAAGTGATGGTTCCGGAAGGATTTGAACTATATCCATCACTCTGAATGCTTCGTTCACTGAGCTTGCTGATATCCTTGAACTGATTCAGGTTGGTATATCGGGTATTACTGTTATTATCAAAGATGTTCTTATTATAACTAATCACGGCATTGATAGCATCCCTTGAACCCAGGTCATAGTCCACATGCATTCGTGTTCCGGGTCGCTTATTAAGGTTACGATACCGGCTATCTGTATTCAGGTAATTGGAAGAATCAGTATATATATTCTCCCGGCGCGAGTATCCATTACCCTGATAGATATTTGATCCCATACCAGCACTGATGCTGAATGAAAAGCCTCTTTTTCGATACGTAAAACTTCCATTAGCCCCTTTCTCCCCTCTTGTTCCTGCAAAAACCGATATTCTTCCGCTCTTACCCGCCTTACCTTTCCTGGTTACGATATTTATAACACCGCCCGGTTCGTTTGCATATTGGGGTGGTGGATTGGTCATCACTTCAATTCTTTCGATCATACTGCCTGGCATGGATTCGAGGAAATCCTGCAATTGCTGGGCATTCAACTCCACAGGCTTATCATCAATTAAAATTTTCGGTTCCTTGCCTTTTACTGTAATCTTTCCATCGGGGTCAGCAGCTACTAACGGAACATTTTTCAATAAGTCACTGGCGTTTGATCCCGCACTTAAGGATGATTCTGAAGCATTAAATGTGATATTGCCTTCCTTGTTTTCAATCACAGGCTTTTCAGCAAAAACCACCACTTCCTGTAATTGGTCGGCAGACTTTTTCAACACTACATCATTCATGAAAACCTCATATCGGTCTGCACGAAGGGAAACACTATCAATACTGAGTGTCTTAAAACCTACTGAACTAATCTTAATGCGGTATTTTCCAAAAGCAATAGAATAAAATGAAAACCCACCATCTTTATCAGATACTACCCCCTTCAAAGGAATACTATCGCCAATCAGTATGAGTTCTACGCTTGCACCAGTAATGGGTTTCTGCTTTTCATCAATCAAGGTGCCGCTGATAGTACCCGACTCTGTAGTAGTTGCCTGGGCATTTACCAGCAATTGGGAAAAAAGTAAAAGGAGAAGAAAAAAGTATCCTTTTCGGAGCATGCGCAAAATTACTTTATCTGACGCAGTTGACCCAAGCCATGGCATTAAGATTGATAAAAGGGGGTAGTTTGGGGCTGAACGGGGTATTTAGCGGTAAATCACCCTATTAACCGTTAAAAAGTCCCCGCTTACTGCCAACCTGTCATTTTATTTAGTCCTTTTTTGCTATTTTTGTCGCCAAAATTTAAACGTGATGCAGGATCTGTTGAATACAAAAAAACATGATGAGACCCGACAAGGGGAAGCCTTTGCTCCTTTTGCCCTGGATCCGAATGTCTATTCAAAACGGTTCTACATTGAGAGCTATGGCTGTGCCATGAACTTCAGCGATAGCGAAATTGTAGCGTCTATATTAAACCAGCATGGATTTGGAGCCACAAGAATTGTGGAAGAAGCTGATATCATATTAGTGAATACCTGTTCCATCAGGGAAAAAGCCGAGCAATATGTAAGGCAACGCCTTACTGTTTTCAGAAAATTAAAAGATGCCAAACCCGGATTATTGGTTGGGGTTCTTGGCTGCATGGCTGAACGGCTGAAACTCAAATGGCTTGAAGAAGAGAAACTGGTGGATATGGTGGTGGGTCCTGATGCCTATAGAAGTTTACCTGCTTTGGTTGAAGAAGCAGAAACAGGACAGAAAGCAGTGAACGTGATTTTGAGCAGGGATGAGACCTATGGCGATATTTCTCCTGTTAGATTAGATAGCAATGGTGTATCCGCATTCGTAAGTATCATGCGGGGTTGTAATAATATGTGCTCTTTCTGTGTGGTGCCTTTTACCAGAGGAAGGGAAAGAAGCCGGGATACGGAATCCATATTAAATGAATGCCGCGATCTGGCTAACAGAGGGTTTAAAGAAGTAACACTGCTCGGACAAAATGTAGATAGCTATTATTATGTAGATGAATCGAAAGACGAAGTAGTGAATTTTGCCCAGCTTTTAGAAAAAGTGGCCCTTATATCTCCTTTACTCCGCATCCGTTTTTCCACTTCACATCCGAAAGACATTACAGATGATGTATTGTTCACCATGAGCAAATACGAAAACATCTGCAAGTATATCCATCTTCCTGTACAAAGTGGTTCATCAAGAATACTTCAATTGATGAATCGCACTTATACAAGAGAATGGTATATGGCGAAGATTGCCAGGATACGTGAAATAATGCCTGATTGCGGATTAAGCTCTGATATCATTGCTGGTTTCTGTACTGAAACCGAAGAAGACCATCAGGACACCCTAAGCATTATGCAGTATAGCAAATACGATTATGGCTATATGTATTATTACAGCGAAAGACCAGGTACACTGGCGCATCGCCGTTATGAAGATGATATACCTGTAGAAACAAAGAAAAGACGCTTGCAGGAAATAGTAGACCTGCAAGGGAAACTTTCGCAGGAAAGCAATAAAAGAGATATTGGAAATACTTACAAAGTACTCATTGAAGGGAATAGCAAAAAAAGTGCAAACGACTGGATGGGAAGAACATCACATAACAAAGTGATGGTATTCCCAAAAGGCAATCATCAATTATCGAAAGGTGATTATGTAGATGTATATGCAAAAAGCTACACCCAGGGCACTTTGATAGGTGAAATAGTAACAAAATAAATTCTCCCCAACAAGGAGGTAAATATGGATATTCAAAGTATAAAAAATCGTTTCGGTATTATCGGGAATTCTCCCTCGCTAAACTATGCATTGCAGGTTGCGGGACAGGTTTCGAATACAGACCTCACAGTACTCATCAATGGAGAAAGTGGTGTAGGTAAAGAAGTGTTTTCACAAATCATACATTCCCTTTCAGCCAGAAAACATAATCCTTTCATAGCTGTAAACTGTGGCGCCATTCCAGAGGGCACTATTGATTCAGAGCTTTTCGGTCACGAAAAGGGCTCTTTCACCGGTGCTGTAGATGCAAGAAAAGGATATTTCGAAACTGTAAGTGGTGGAACTATATTTCTAGATGAAATAGGTGAACTGCCATTAGGAACACAGGCACGTTTGTTACGGGTTTTAGAAACAGGTGAATTCATTCGTGTGGGATCTTCAAAAGTGCAAAAAACAGATGTTCGTGTTATTGCAGCTACCAACCGCGATTTATTGGAGCGGACTCAGAATGGAAAGTTCAGAGAAGATCTTTATTACCGTTTAAGTACCGTACCAATACGAGTGCCTTCTTTAAGAGATCGCAGAGAAGACATTCCTTTATTGTTCAGACGTTTTGCTGTTGACTTTGCAGAGAAATACAAGACCGCTCCTATTCAATTGGATGACGAGGCGAAAAATCTGTTAATAAACTATACATGGCCCGGTAATGTGAGGGAATTGAAGAATATTGCAGAACAGATTTCTGTGCTTTCAACCGATAAGCAGATTTCAGGAAGGGAATTGCAACGTTTCCTCCCGGAAACACCGCAAAACAGATTACCGGTTTTGGCGCATAATAGCGGATCAAGCGGACATGAATTTGCCAACGAAAGGGAAATTCTGTACAAGCTCTTTTTTGATATGAAAAAGGATGTTACCGAACTGAAAAAGATGTTCGTGGATATCCTTCAGAATCCAGCGGCAGCAGCACAGCATTCTGGAATCCTTAACGAATTCAAGGAAATGAATTCACAAGAAATCATCCAGCCTGCTTATATGCAACCTATGGTAAGCAATAATCATCCAGTGGTATTGCCTTCTCATGAAGATATTCACCATCATGAAGAAGTAGAGGAGTCATTGAATATTATGGATGTTGAAAAGGAACTCATTCTGAAGGCGCTTAAAAAGCATAAAGGAAAAAGAAAAGATGCTGCCACAGATCTTGGCATCAGTGAACGTACACTCTATAGAAAATTAAAGGAATACGATATCAAAGAATGAGTAGCTTCATAGTCCGGAAATCCATTTTCTCACCCGGGAAAGCCAGAAGATAAATATGAACATAAAGAAACAATTCATATCATTACCAATTCTTAGTTTACTGATAGTTACAGCACTCAGTTTCCTTTCCTGTAATATCTATAAGTTTAAGGATGTAAGTATCGATGCCAGGGCAAAAACATGTCATATAGTTCCTGTAATAAATACAGCTTCTTACAACAACCCTCAACTGGCACCCCAACTATCAGATAAACTCAGGCAAAAAGTAAACAATCAAACCCGTCTCACCTTAATACCCCGCGAAGATGCGGACTACTTCATAAAATGTGAGATTACCGGATATAATGTAACTACAGCAGGTATCTCCCAACAGCAAGCTGCTACGAACCGATTAGTGGTTACAGTTAAAGTAACTTTCCGTAACAAGTTTGATGAGAAAAAGAATTTCGAAAGTCCTGTTTCCCGTAACTTCGACTTTTCAGCTAATCTCAGTCTAAACCAGGCAGAGGCACAGTTGACATCCACCATTGTACAGAATATGGTTGATGAAATTTTTACTAAAATATTCTCAGACTGGTAGGTTATTTCATGGAAAGCAACGTAAACATTATTGCAAAAAGCTTGTTTGCCAAAAACAGTTTTGATGAAGTAACTGAAGAACAGTTATTGGATTACACGCATGCCTATCCATACACCGGAATAGGACACTTCCTTCTGGCAAAACGTAAAAAAGATAAAGGGGAACCTTATCAGGCAGCGGCGGCGAAAGCTTCGTTGTATTTTAATAATCCGTTATGGTTACATTTTCTTTTGGAGTCCTATCCGGAGGTTCAGGAAGTTCAAGAGGTTCCGGTAGTTCCATTAGTTCAAGAAGTTCAAGAGGTTCCAGAGGAAGAGTCCGTAATGCATAACGAAAAAGTGGTTGTAGAAGTGGGTTCTGTTGAAAAAGTTGCTGCACCTTTCATTGAAAATAACGAGGTAGTTGTTGCTTCTCATGAGAATGAGCCTGATCAGTTACAATTCCCAACAACTCCATCTGAACCCATTATTAGCCCGGTTTCAAGTTTAGAAACTCCTGTTACTACGGTTACTCCTGCACCAACAGAAGCTTCAGTTGCTACTTCAACGGAGGAGCCGCTGTTTGAACCATACCATACCATTGATTATTTCGCTTCTCAGGGTATCAAGTTACGATTGGAGGATCTGGAAAAGGATAAGTTTGGGAAGCAGCTGAGGAGCTTTACAGATTGGTTACGTACCATGAAGAAAATAGCCCCTGTTGTTCCTGGAAGTCCGGCTGCAGAACCCCAGCAAGACCCCTCTGAAGCTGAAATCCAGAAAGTTGCGGCCGAATCGGTGGAAGCCAGCGATGTGGAAACAGAAGCCATGGCTGAAGTTTGGGTAAAACAGGGTAAAAAGGCAAGGGCGGCAGCCATTTACCGTAAATTAAGTTTGCTTAATCCCGCTAAAAGCCATTATTTTGCAGCCAAAATAGACCAATTAAACGATTAGTGTTATGATGATTTTGTTCCTGATATTGATTATCCTGGCTTGTGCAGCAATCGCTTTCTTCATTTTGATTCAGAACCCAAAAGGTGGTGGATTGGCTGGTAATATAGCTGGTTTTAACTCTCAGTTCATGGGTGTTAAACAAACAACAGACGTATTGGAAAAAGGAACCTGGGTATTAGCTGCAGTAATTGCCTTGCTTTGCCTGTTTTCAGCTGTTTTCATTCCAAAGTCAACATCTATTCAAACTCGTGGTGAAGGTGCCCGTCCGGCAGCTACTGCACCTGCAACTACCCCAGCTACTACTCCGGCTAAATAATATTTTCGCATAAAGATGGAACCCTGCTGTTTACGGCAGGGTTTTTTCATTTATTTTACCATAGAATATGAATTATGCGTAAAAAAATACTTGGAGGCATTGCAGCCCTTTTAGTAATACTGCTGCTGGTTTTGTTTTATATCCTTTTCTCCGGAGCCACCATCTTCAGCGAGAAATCAAAATACCTGTATATACGTAGTGGTGAGGCTGATTATGAAACAGTATTAAAGACTTTAAAAGACAGTCAGTTTATTAGCAATACAAGTACCTTCAACTTTATTGCAAAACAACTGGATGTCCCCAATAGAATCAAAGCCGGTCGTTTTGAAATAAAGAAAGGAATGAGTTTGTTAAGCATCGCCCGCATGCTTCGAAACAATAGCCAGTCCCCTGTTAAACTTGTCATCATAAAACTTCGAACCAAAGAAAATCTCGCAGCGTTTTTAGGAAAGCGATTTGAATGCGACTCAGCTTCTATCCATAAATTCATAAGTAATAATGATTCACTTAAGGATGCTGGATTGGATACGAATACCTTCATGACGGCTATTTTCCCAAATACGTATGAACTGGTTTGGGCACAAACACCGGGTAACTTATTGAGAAGATTGTTTGCTGAGCATAAAAGGTTCTGGACAGAAGAGAAAACCG
>JBGAQE010000147.1:0-15108 GCA_044220885.1 Chitinophagaceae bacterium | reverse complement strand
CAATGGGCAACGAATTGAAAGTAGCTGGAGTTCAGATTTTTCTATGGGACTAGGCCGATACGATTTTAATGGTCATGAGCGAATGTTGAACTGGCAAGCTACAACAACTTTTGCTGAGGAAGGAAAGCGGAAATCAGTAGTACAGTATTTTGATGGTTCCTTACGCGGACGACAAACCGTTACTAAAGATAATACCACTGACACTACTATAGTTGCAGAATCATTTTATGATTTTCAGGGAAGACCAGTTATTCAAGTATTGCCAGTCCCTTCTTTAAGTAGCATTATCAAGTTTACACCCAATTTCAATAAGGCGAATGGTGGGTTAGAGTATGATAAAGAGAATTACGATGGAACCTGGTCAGATTCCTGTTATTGCTTGTTAGGCGCCCCTTCTATGGATACTACGGAAGGTGCTGCAAAGTATTATTCAAGTGTGAATCCCAACAAAAGCAATGGCTATAATAAATATATTCCTAATGCGCTTGGATATCCATTTACTGAAACCCGTTATACTGCTGATAATACGGGAAGGATAGCAATACAAAGTGGCGTTGGTCTTGCTTTTCAGATTGGTAAAAAAGATGCTTCCAATAATACCCATGAGACTAAATATTTTTATGGAAGTGCAGATCAGGAAGAGTTGGATGCCTTATTTGGGACAGAAGTGGGCAATGCATCAACATCACACTACTTCAAAAGGAAATATGGTACGGGATGCTAATGGGCAATATAGTGTGTCAGTTGTAGATATGCATGGACGCACGGTAGCAACAGCTCTTGCTGGTAAACCGACATCGAAGATGGACACGCTGGTTTCCAATATCAGCAGGACCATAACCAAAAGCTCCTCGATAGTAATAATAATATTATTAAAGATAGAACTATAGAGAATCAGCCGGGGCTTTTGGTAACCAAGGCAGGGAACAATCGCTTTAACCTTTCTTCTCTTGCTCCGGACAGTATCAGTATCAAGGATAATAATAATGTAAGTGTATGCTATGATTGTCTGTATGATTTGGTGATTACTATCACGGACGAGTCTATAACCAACACTTCTTTTCCTGGGAATACGCCCATCGTAATCACCCGGACAAATTTTAATCCGGCATTGTATGATACGCTTTGTAATGCCAATGTTTCTTTTCCCTCTGGATACAACTATTTATCTGAAGGAGGGAAACTATTTGGTTACGAAGCAACTAACAATCAATAAAAGGGAGCATGGATTATTATAGGGATAAGTATTTTCATGAGGAGAAATGCGACGAAGACCCTTTTGGTTGTACAGGAGCAAAAGGCTATTTTACAAAATCAGATTTTATGCCAACCTACCTGCCAGTCCTGTACTGATAGCCTTGGGACTTGGTCAAGTTTACAGGAATAAGTATTTATTGCAGCAAGGTATTCCTATTCCTATTACTGATACTGCCAATTACAGGGACCAGGCTTTGGCCGCATTTGTGGCGTTACAAGAACAGTGTAATGCTCTATGTCAAGATGTGGGTATCAATAGTGACCTGCGCCAAAAGATGTTAGATGATGTTACTCCCCCTACGGTCAATACGCCAACCCTGATAATATGAATCAATTTTCTATTTTCCGTTTATCGCCTGGATTCATTCGTAAGAGGCGTATGCCAATCTGCCCGTTTACACAGATGCTTATGGAAAGGCGGATGTTGTTCTATTGCCAGATGGCCACTCCCACTAGTCCAGGAAACCTTTCAGTAATCGAGTTTATTGATAATTTCAAACCGAGCTGGGCAGATACACTTTTGCAATTGCATCTGAATATTGCCAGTTTAAAAGAATTTGATGCTTTGCAAGCTAGTATGTATGGGATGAAAAATTCGGTAATACTAATACATTCAAGGCAGCAGTCGATAGTGGCTATTTGAATCCAGCTTCTTTTTCAGGGCTACGGGTACTTCCATTTTTACCTATTATTCAAATAGAAGAGATCCGCTTTTCATTGATTTGAAGCCAACATATAAGGCTGAAATGCTGGATTCACTGATGAAGAAAACAAAGATGCTCAGGGACAGTGGGTAAGTGCCTGGTCTTTAGCCACCACCATTATGGCGCATTGTCAATCTGCCAGATCTAACTTGTTTTAATACTTATAAATCCTTGTCTGCTGCACAGTTTACTTCAGATACTTCCTGTTCCGGCGAGTTGGATATGGCCTGGCGTTATTTCAACTCGCCTTGTAAAACCGTAAGAATTTATAAGTATTAAAACAAGTTAGATCTGCAGATGACAATGTCGTGACTAAACAGAGCACACACTGTCCCCAGGCATCTTTTGTTTTCTTCATCAGTAGATCCAGCAGCATTTCAACCTTATATGTTGACTCAAATCAATGAAAAGCGGATCTTCTATTTGAATAATAGGTAAATAGGTGCAACAGCTTGAAAAGCTGGATTCAAATATACTTGAAAATGTATTAGTATTACCCTTCATCCATACATGACCTTGCAAAATAGAATTCTTTAAACTGGCAATATTCAGGATGCAATACGTTTTAGTATCAACCAAACTCGATTATATCCCGAGACTAGTGGTGATGCATCTGGCAATAAAACAACATCCCTCTACCTACTAAACATCTGTATAGGTGGCATACGCTGCTACAATGAGCTTGAGCAGCAAACGAAAAACAGAAAATTGTCTATAATATCAGGAATTTGGCATATTATTAATCTAGCAGCGCGTCCCTCATGAGCATAAAACCTTCAGGGATTGACATCATCATGGACTCAGAAGGAGGAGTCAAATAATTCCCCTTCTTCATCCTATATGTCAGGGATAGTATCCTATAGGTAGCGGTATCATACGTGATGTCATAATTAGTATAAGGTGCATCCGTTTTGAAGAGGATACTTATTTTTTGAAAACCGGAAGAATCCGCTTTTGAAAAACCCGTTACATATTGCTGCCTGAAATTATTTTCATCAATATTCACCCTGAATAGTTGATAATTAATAGACATCGGCTTTTCCACTTGCATCGTACTATCTTGGATATACACTGTAACCTTATAATTAGCATTTTGCATGGACTCAACCCCACCTCCCGATATCAAGAAGTTATCCTTATTCACCTGGTAATTCATGGTCATCGTATCGGTTACGGAGGTAGCCGAATCCACTTCCTGATAGCGGTATGACACTTTGAACTGTACATAACTGCTTGTCCAATACACTTCAGCAATTCTTGAAACTATATTATTAAAGGTTGTGTCCGCAATCGCCTGGGACTGTACTTCCTTTCCGATTACCGAAATAAAAAAAAGCAGACAAACAAAATACTTTTTCATTCTTGATTGTTTTATTTCTTGATCAATGCACTTCTGGTTTCTTTAATGGTTTTAATACCGCGTTCTGTTTCCTTTTTGACACGAATCAGGGTGCCATCATCATCATATTCATAAAATGTGGCATAGTTGTTTTCATCCAATTCTGCCATCAACCGGATATTGATCGGACTATACACAAATGATTTCATATTACTGTTATAAGGATGCCATCTGACATCATCGAAATATACAGGTGTTGAGGAAGTGGCCTTGAACACGACCGAAACTGAAGTGGCTGTTGCTGGAATAGTTACTGTATCCTCAATCCGTTGCCAGCCCTCTATAATATTACCTTTAGGGACAAGCGTTACTTGTGCTGGCGACCCTGCATTGAAGCTTAATTGCACACTTACATTGGCATAAGACCCTGTAATGCATGGTTGGGCTTCTTTTACCCAGGCAGAAAAGACAACCTTTGTACCTTGTTCCGGGGTGAATAGTGAATTGGTAACCTTGGAAGGCTTTGTGGTATACATCCTCACACACGTCCGGGTATTGGTAACTATCGTACCCGATACGTTTCCTTGAGTAGTATTCTCAGTATATAGCTGGTTTTGCGGTATTACATGGGGCGTTTCTTTAGAACTGGACCATGCTAACTTAATTTTAGCACGCTCTTTACGTTCCTTTAATTTTACTTCAATCTTATACAGTATTCCAGCTTGAAGCTGAACGGTAAACTTACTCTTTCTGCCAAAATCTGCTTTGCCATCACCATCCCTATTATCACCTAATGTTTGATCAATCAAGGACACCCAGGTATTGTTTAAATAAATACTCAAACCTGATCCATCATCGGAATTAAGATAAAAAGTGTAATTATCCGTGAATAAAGGTTGAACGTTTCCCCTCCAGGTGATATCAAACCAATTGGCTGGCATACCAGGTCTTGGGGCTCCTGTGCCCCAGTCAAATTCAATCTTGGGATCAATTACAGGTGTAAGCCACGACCTTCCGGCATTATAGGAGTAATAGCCATTTAACCCTGTTCCCGCAGGAACTATGGTAGTATCCGTATATGTAGTGGTAACTACCGGTATGGATAGTCGTGTTAAGGAATCCGCAATAAGACCTGTTACCTTAATTGGAACCGAAGCAGTAGTGTTTCCATTTAATCGGAGGCTAAATTTACCAGTATGACTAACAGTATCTACCCTGGCTCCTCCACCCGTTGTCAAATCGACAAATCGTGGGGCGGGGCATTTCTTACAAGTATCAGTGCGATAATCATAATCCTCAAACCCATCAAACATGGAAACCTTATTCTTACTGTTTTGAACAACGGCCACTGGAAGGGTTTGATTATACCCGTATTGCCCCGAGTTATATCTGCCCAAAGGATCCTTATTCTCAATCTCAAAGCCTTTTTTATTAAACAACGTCACCTGGCTATTCCATACCCAGCGCGAAGAATCCTGTGATGCCTGCCACATTGCTGATGAGAAATACCAAAAAGGCATAAAGCTCTTAATCTCTCCATTGGTTCTGACATTTGTCGTAGACAGTGGGTCTGAATCTTTTCTCCTGTCAAAATAGGTATAGGAGCGATCCACCCGCCAATTTCCTAAAATACCCCATCTATATGGATTAACAGCAGTATCCACAATATTAGGACGGCATACAAAGCTGTCCTTAGGTGTATTGTAACAATAGTAGCCTGGTACAGGATAATTTGCATAAATAGCTTTGGATGAATCATTACATGGCATATAATACGCTATTTCCAATTTTGGGTAACTTTTGAACTTTTCTGTAGTAACAGCATTTGTTCCTTGGAATGCCATCCGATTAATTGAGCCATTTCTATCACCACTGGAAGTGGAAAGCCTAATTAAAAGGGCAGGATCATATTGTTTTTCGTAATAATCATCTACCCTGGGTTGGACGAGATGGGATATATCCGAGATATTAAAAGAATTGGAGTTTTCATCGTTGGCTGGCGTTGCCGGGATAGTTATTCTATTAGCTATATCAGTAATACCTAATCCATAGGTGTTAAAATATTGATCCACCACTCTATTCTTAACATCACCGATAGATGAACCTACCATATCTCCAATCCACCTTCCTTTCACTCTTTCTAAATAAGAACTATTAGTAGAATTTCTATTATTTAAATGAGGTAACCCTTGTTTGCTTGTCATAGATAAAACAGCCGATTTAATCCTCGCCCCCCTTGGAATACCACTAAAATCGAATCCCACCCCAGCTTGCGTCGTTCCATATCTTCATTATTATTGCCCTTATCATAGGACGAAGCTTCAAAAGCTAAATAAGATGGTTCATCATAGAATCGACGTGAACCTTTTTTGGGCTTTAATTTCTTTATTGAAAAATACTTGCCATTGGCAACAATTGTAACTGGATTTATATCAACCATTTTGCTACATATGATAGTAGTGTCTTTAGCAAAAAGTGCTGTCCACTTTCCAGAAATCTACAAACCGAACAGCATTAGCACCTAGTACTCCCAAAGTCGAGTCAAGCACTAACCGAAAATTGGAATTGACAAGCTTTATAGGACTTTGCATAGTGGTTACTGCCCGCCCAGGGTACTGGCCAGATTCCTTTTTCCCAGAACCAATGATTTTCATATAAGCAATAGCCCCAGATACCGGCTTACCCAAACGGTCAATAAAAAACAACCCACTCTTTTTCTCATATCCCTTCGCTGCATCAATCACCCAAATTGGAATAGTATCCAGTTTACCACTGAATAAATAAAACTGTTCTGACAAGTATCAGCTGCATACGTCGTATTTCTGGTAAATTGACCAATTGCCAGCAACTCATCACCACTCTCAAAATGTTTAATCACTGAAAATGTATCCTCTGCCATTTGCATAAAACAACTTGCCTTGATGCAGCTGCATATTCTTAAACGTGGCCCCAATGTTCTTATAAGCCAACCCCATTCCACTATTAACCCAATGGGCTGGATATGAAAAATTATACAAGGGATCATCAAATTCATTGTTCGTTTGGCTAACCAAAACATCTCCGGTCTCCCCATCGTACAATAAATTTCGGGTAGCCACACGACTGCCCTTTTCCATATGAATTACGCTATCCAATATCCCATACCGATTGACAATCTTTAAAACAGCAATCGATCGATACCGGTTGGTTTCACTCGCAGGAACAGGTATAGCGCTGGGGATGCCAATTACTAAAGGACCCATAGAAGTGACATCGATATTCAACTCTATTGAACTGGATATACTGGATGATACCTGTTCCCGTACATCCACCATTATCTCTACCTCTTTACCCATCTCTGCGTTGGTTTTTACCCTTCCGCTTATAGAGTCAACAGCTGCAACGGTAGATGACAATTTCTTCTGCCCGTTCAAATCGTTCTGCAGCTTATAATAATTTAACGTATAACTAATTGGGTTCTTAAGATCATTCTGGGCATAAGTCGACTGCGATTTGACTTTCCCATTCATATCATTTAGCTCAACCTTGAATCCCTGGGACAGGGTTACAAAATGCTTGGCATTAAATCGAAATAGTTTTTGAATTTTAGGGTTATAGGTCTTCTTTGATTCATTATCAAGTGGGGTAAACTCAACAATTGTTGGAAATTCTTTTGAAGTAAAAAACTCTGTCTCTTCATAACCGACTGCCGATTTTTTGGTCTTATTGATAGTCTGAACCGCCACCTTACTATAGCCTACCATAGGTGAAGGGAAAAATGTTTCTGCGAAAGGTTCCTCAGCATACATGTAATTGGTGGGGGCTCTTATGCCCTCACTCTCGGTATACAAACGGAAAGGAATATGGAAGGGATTTTCATCGTTACCCAATGAAGGTTCATAGGTAGCTACACCACTACTGATTTTTGTAGCCACTCCATTAACCATGGTAGTAGTCGTGTAATCATATTGCTGGCCATAAGTCGTCTTCTTCATTTGAGCTCCAGTCATCACATCCCAATTATCTTCAATCGTCACTTGTTTCACCTAAGTCCCCCGCCAATTTTTTATAAATAGGGTTATTTAAACGTACAAAGGATTGGCCTGCTAATACCACTTTACACAAATCCTTTCTTTCTCGCATAAGCCTCATACCCTTTAACAGTCTGTATTAGGTTGGGTGAAACCGAAGCCAACATTCCTATGAGGCTTTTACCGACAACTGGTCCCACAATCTGAATAGGGAAACGCTTTGGAGGGTAGATTCAGTCGTAGAAATTGAATGGCTGAAGTAGCAATAGGATTCTCATTATCTTTTATCGGTTTTACTACTGTATCCAGATTTTCTTATCACTGGGATTTCCTATAACTCCATAGGAAATAATATCTGCATAACAAGGAACCATCTCATATCCCTGTCCCCATTTATCATTGGGCATTTTTACTGCCACTTTAAAATAGAGCTTACTGACGCCTTCCAGGTATTTTCTGAGAACCTCTTCCTTTGAGGCTGCAGGATCAGTGACTTTAATGAATATATAGTTATTGTCACCAGCCACTGAATACAAATTATAATTTCCTGTTGCAGCCGTTGAAGAATTGCAAATCCGATAATAGAAAAGAACTGCATGGCTCTTTTGTTCTGGACATATGCATAATCATCACTCTCATAAGAGACTTTAATCTTTCCACCAGACGGCAGTTCAATCTGCGACAAGGTCCCAGGAACTAACTGCTATAGATGCTTGAGCGCTATCCCATTGATTATTGGAAGGAGACACATCTCCTATTTGCAGGGTATAAGGGTAATCCATATTTGTCATTGCCCCTGTAGCTGGGCCAGGGTTCTTAGTAGGATCCTTATAATTACCCCAGCGGTCATACGACTTATGGTTAAAGACAGGATTAGTAGTGTCTTTGTTATAATCAAAAATATAAGGATTCTGCTTGCCCTTATCATTCTTATTGTAACTAAACCATATCTTCTTTAGTGTTAGCTTACCAGCATTTCCAGAAGAATTTGGTAAATTAGAACAGAGTTCATGTGTATATTCAAAGTGTACTGTTTTAACCGGCTTTGCATTCGCTGGACCATTCTTTAGATAATCCGCTTTGGTATATAAGTTAATCTGTTTTAGCCTGTATAAACGCTGAGAAGCATCCATTCCACCATTCTCACCCGTTACACCATAGGAATCATAACGTCCCGCAGTATCTATAATAAATGTAGCAATCATAGTTTTTGATTCAATGGAATTCAAATACCATTGCTCACGCGTACCATAGGTGTAACTACCCTTCTCATCTCGATTGTCCGTTTTTAATCCTTCATTATAAGAAGCCTGATTAGCCTCAAAAGGAGCGCGCCATTTATATGGATTGATACTATTGTATACCTGGGTGTAATTAAACTTGATTGCGTCTCCCATGTCATCCTCAGTGATCCCGTCACCAGTTAAGTCTATATAATCTGAGGACAATATTCCAGTTAAAAGAAAGGAATGGGAATAAGGGGGTAATTTCTCCCTTGAGTAATAGGCATCTTTCCCATTATTGTTTTTGATTGTGTTATCGACACCTGCCACATAAGAGGTCATACCTGTACTATTCGAACCGTCTCCAGATTTTGTAGCCATTGCCACATCTTCCTGCGATAAATTATAGACAGGTATCCCATATACATACTTTCGTCCATCCGGATTCAAGACATCGATTTCAGAAACATGATACGATTTCCTGTTATAATCAATTCTAGAGAAATCAGTATAATTCGTATTACAAGAAGTTGCCGGAAAACTATTGAGGGCATACGACCGGATTTTTTTCTGTAAGCCAACTAATGAAGCCTCCCCTGCCGTTAAATAAGATATAACCTGCGTTCTCTTATCTCTTTGCGACCTGCTGATACTGCTTGCTGCTAACGATTTGCGTTGTAGCAACTGTCCATTCTTAAAAAGAGAGAAATTACGGCTTGCCGTAATTGTAGGCAAACTCTGAGCATTCAAGGGTGACAAATCCACCCTCATAAGATTATCATTCCCGATCATTTCAAGATAGGCACTATCAGCAATCCCCTTTTCACCAGGATTCTTAAAATATACATTCTCATACGAGGTATCCCGCTCCTTAAACCCAATGGCATCCTTGAAAAAATTATCCACTAACCATGGATTACTCTTAGTTACGGCATTGACCAGGGCTACCTCTGCACCACCATGAAAAAGATTTCCTCCTCCATTCTCAAATGTGAAATCATTACTTTTACTCTTGGTAGCCATTGCATGGTCATACACATACCCGATATCGCCTCTATAAGGGCGAAACATCCCACCGGTACCTTCTCCACTGATGGAATACGTATCATAGGTATAAATGGGCACTGCAATATGAGGTGTCTTCTCCCGATAAGGAATATCCTTTTCGCGGTTAAAATCTAATAATACCGAGTTGCTATTGTTCGCCTTCTCGTAATAGAGATACCCATAAGATGGCAATAATACAGTCTTATCAGACTCATCAATAACTTGGCTGGATTGATAGCCCCTCACATACCCGCTCGTAAAAAAGAGACTTCCAGCCAACCCCTGTTTAAACTTATACGCATATTGACGGGAGGTAAAAGGAATACTTATTGTCGGGGTATAGGAAGGTTGAGCAAAAGATATATAAGAACTGATACCGGTTCCCAATTCAAATCGCACCTTTTTCTGGTCGTTTACGTGTTGACGCACCTGAGCCGTCAATTGCAAGGCCTGTATTCCAGTTCTGGAATTCATATTCGTTCCTATACTTATTTGTCCAGTCGTCTTAGCATCCTGCTTTCCAAGCGCCACGCCCATATTCGGACTGATATCCAAACCATTCTGTGAATTATTGGATAATGATAAACTTCGGTCAAACTTCCCTTAGACCCAATAGCCGCATTAATACTTGGCTTAACACTAGTTTCAATGCCCCATCCTTTATAATTGTTATGAAACAGGCTTGCAGAAGCATCCAAGCCAAGAAAGAATAATAATAAATTCTACTTCCTCCAAGTGCTACCCTGAAGTAATATTGGGTTTCATACTTACGGTTTTGGATACCTCATCTGAGTCGCCTTTAAAATCATCTGGCAAGCCCCGCATATTCCGGGTAATAGTTCCGGGATTGATATTCCATCCTAGTCCTACCCAACTTGATTCCTGATCCATTGTTATTCCGCTCTGGTAATGAATGTTAACCGGATAGCCGCCCACATCTAATAAAGGAATATTATAAGAAAAATCTCCAGTAAACAAGTCAACCCTATTATTGGTGTTGACACTTTGGAAACTCTGCATTTCAGGCTGTGTAGGTCCGGTTCCAAATTTTGATCAGTATTCTTTTTAGAATAAATTTCTTTCTCAACACAGGACTAAAGTTCTTGCCTATTATCAATGGCAACTTCAGACCGATCAATGTTAGTACCCAAAGGAGACATAGTGGTTCTAACATATTTCGAATGACAAGTCCATATGTACCATGAAACCATAATGCACTTTCTGCTTGTGCTGCAAGAGGAACAGCTATGAGTTCCAAATAGAGAACAATGGCAAAAAACCAGGCGATTCCTCTATTGTATTTTGATAATAACGAAAACATACTTACCTATTTTTAGTTATACTATTCTGGCTTCCTGTATTCAAATTTTAAATACCAACTTTCCTTTCTGGCATTGATCAATTCCAGCAGGTAGACATGCCAGTCCTTTATCGCCTATACTCTGTCAAGTCTAACTGAAGGAAATTCTGCCCATATTTCACCGCGTATCCAACAGAATCCAACACAATTTCCCGTCGGTTCGGTGTACTGATATCATACACGCGGAGTTCCGCTTCTGTGGCATTTAATTCATTTAGGAACTCATATCGCAATATCCCACTACATGCTGTCGCAGTTGCATCCTCCTCCTTCTTTAGCGTCAGGTAATACCCTGAACTTCTATGAACCGTCGTATCTACGCCGAACTTCCGCACTTTAAAAACCCATGCCTCACTGTTAGCAATAGGGGAACTATTATTCTTGGCTGTAACCCGCCATGCGTAATACTTGCTGGTATCCAGTTCGGGCATTGACAAGGGATACTGAAAATTGGTGAATGTCAACCCTTGCTGTGAAAGCACCGGAATATTCTGTTGCACCGCATCAGAGGCACTTTGGGTAGGCAACAGTTCCACTAAAACCCAGTCATAACGCAGGTTATTAAACAGGGTAAAAGGCGAGGGTGGTAACCAGGTAAAAAAAGGACGGGTCACTTCTACTCGCTCACTGTCCACTGGTAATATGAGTTGCGGAGGACTCAATGGCTCCACCTGCGTGGTAATACATTCTTCGCCTACTTGCTCCGGTGCATCATTCAGGACTTTTATAACCGTATAACAAATAGTGAATGTTCCTACTGGCAGGAATCCGTCCTGACTGATATCTACTCCATAACCCGGTACTCCGAGCGTATACGTTACCGGAAGTACTTCTGCTAACTGCACCTGCTTTATGCCCATAGGCAAGTTGAATATGCTTGATACCCCCGATAAAACAGTCTGGTTATTAGACGCGTCTTTTAAAACCATTTCAACTTTTACATTGATGGCTGTATTACCCGCATTGATTAACGAAAAACTCCAGAGCTGCGGCTTTACTGTCAACCCTAGTGGGGGTAACTGGGGCGTAAAAATTACTTGTGCCTGCCCTGCGCTCACAGACAACAAAACCAATAAGAACAATAGCCATTTCTTCATACAAGTAGTTTATGACTTATGAAAGGAAAATGATTTCATATATTGAATGGACATAAAGTCATTCGCTAGCAACCCTCCATTATACCCTGGCAAATAACCCTTCTCCACACTGAAACTTAACAAGTCTGTTTTCCCTACCCGCATCGATCCATTGCAAAACCCACCCATCTTGATCAGTTTCTCATTATAGCGGTTAATCTTTACCCCAAAACCCAGTGTACCCCACTTAGGAAGATTCCATTGCAGGTTCTGTTCCACGACTAGCAACCGGTAAGAGGAATTTCGGATAAGCGAGGCGGTAGTACCCAACGAAAACATCTTGAAATAAAAAAACTGTCCGGCATACCAATTACTGGCATTGTAATACACGAATCCTGAATCTGTCTGCGTATTATAGAACCGGTTAAAAACAAACGTGGTGGCAGCACGGCTCTTCTTAACCTTATATATATGATAATAACTGGCATTGAAAGTCTGGAAACGGCTTTCCAATAACTGGTTCCCCACCTTAGTGAGTTGTGTCATTGGCAAGTACCCAACTGTTAATAATGGCCAGCGCTTCCTTCGGAAAGTGGCCATGAAACTCTTGAATATGGTATTGGAATTATATTGCTGTACTACAAATGGATTGGAAAAATCAGTACTCCGAATAGAAACGGCCATACGCAGCTGCCTGTTGAAAAAACTTTGATCTGCTTTTACATACCATGCTTTCTGGGATGCATTTGACTGGAAACCACTAAAAGACTGAAAATTGGCCCCCGTATATTTATACAATCCTTCCACTCGTAAATTCATCTTGGGTAAATAAGAATACAAATGCAGGGCGTACGCACTATTTGCCTTATCCGATAATCCTAATTTATTAGGACGTTGTGCAGGAGTATTCCTGAAATCCGGCGAAGACGATTCCGCCAGTTCTGCTGTCAGATAAGTGGTCTTATGCAATTGATATCGCCCTTCGATACTATACCCAATTACATGCATCGTTGAACGGCCATTAATTCCGGAACCTGCCATGAATAAATGCTTTCGCCCTTCATAAAGGGAAAAAATAAGGTGATTGCCCCTGAGTTGTCCCAAACCAATTCTTCCCATTATCAAATATTGGGGAGCTGTCTTATGACTGGAAAAGGCAAAGTCCCTAAAACCATAATTGATAATCCCAGCAGTCAACGCCATATAATACCACGAATTATATTCGAAATTCAGTCCATTGATACTGATATTCTTTGCAGTGAGTTCACTCATATCCACCGGACTCCGGCCAACGGCAAAACGCTTAACACCCAACAACCATTTATATTTAGCCGGAATAGTTACTTCTTCCATTCCATACTCCCTCATTTGACGTTGCCAACTTTTTCCCGTCATGTCCATCCCTTGTCCATTCACCAAATCCTGGAAACGACGTAGGATGACCAAGGATTTTTCGTAGACCTGATGCAAGGAATCCACTTCGCTTTTTACTCGATAATAAAGAGCCGATGTCTTATTATATACATCCATAAACAGGGCTGCCACTTTTTTAATGGAATCCTCCCGTCTCGCGTTAGTCTCCTCAGACAAATAAGGATCATACGTAATTCGGGGGATCCGCAGGATCTCATTTACCTCCACTCGCTTTTCCAGTGTGGCAGCACTGTTCAGCCATTTGTCCATCTCTTCTAGCTTCAGTTTTTTCAAGGCCAGCAACTGGCCAGTAAGTGAATCCTTCAAGGAAGGAGCTAATCCCAATAATTGGTTTTTCAGTGTATTTTGAAGTGATTGTGCAAATGACAGCGCATTAAAGGAAAGCTGCACATCATTGATATCATTATATATGGAAGAGTTCGTCCATCGTCCCCAATAGGAAACTGAGAATGGCAGTATATCCGCCACCACCAGATTGAGCCTTGCTTGCACGTTATGCTGGTAAATGTTCTTTTCTACAAAGGGAGTATCTGAATTGGAACGGTAAGCAAACTGGTAACTGGTATATCCATCTGTAGCCCGTAACCGAAACGTAGCCTTCTTATAAGAAGCAAACGGATTCAATAGAGACGAAAGCTGGGTAGAATCTGGCAACTGCTTTTTAAGTTTATCTTTTAGCAGCGAATCCCCTTTCAATGTTCTTATTGCAGATACACCTAAAAGATCGCTGGTACTATTAGCTTTCTGCAAAACTCCCTTTCCCGTTGCTGTTGTATCAGTCGGATTTTTTATTTGTGACAATGTAGTATCTCTTCCAGGAATCATAGATGTTACTTGACCCCATAGAGGAAACAGGTACCCTATCAAAATAATTGATAGTACTACTTTTCTGGCCAGGCTAGCATTGCCTATACCTTGAAACCTCATAATGCGGTTAGTTAAAGATTTATTTCATACATACGTCATCTGTTGCATTCCCCGCAACGGGGGAAGCAAATTGCAACCCTTGAATCATGCACACACCTATCTTGGGTCGGCAATTTTGCCAACAATAACAAGTACTTACATCGGTACAGCAAAGAATTGAAGTCGCAGTACAATTCTTGAATTGAGGGGCGGATTAAATACACAAATGGGACGCTGTGTTTTACCTTATGCAAAAAAACAAGACGGTAATAAATTCGTTAGCTACTAACGACAATACATATCTAACAAGAAGCAGAGCAGTTACCAATTCAAACTTAAGAAAAAATAGTATATAACATATACCACTAAGTGTTATTTCTATATTTTATTTTAATTATTTTATTAACATGGTAAATGTACGGTAACCCTAACCGATATTTTCACGGTATTTTTTGGATATTTTACCCGGTCATATCGGATATTTTACCCGTAAGAAACTGCGTATTTTATCACAAAACCACTGCGTGTTTAATTTTACTATATATATTATGCAAGTATAATCGAATAGTAATTTCCGAATCATAGTAATTTTTCTACTTTTTGCTTTTCATCAAAAGAGTAAAAAGGAAAGCAAACTAGAAGCTACACTATCAAATTATTTATATTAGTAAAATGTAGCCGGCATAAACACTTGCCCCGCAAAACTCCACCTTCTGGTCCAAGCACCTAACTCTTACAATTTTTGATGCTGG
>JBGAQE010000146.1:0-14106 GCA_044220885.1 Chitinophagaceae bacterium | reverse complement strand
TTAACCAAAATGAAATTACTAATAAGCCTGTTTTGCTTTACGGCAATCCTGTCATCAGTTGTTGCACAAAGCAAAATACCAGATATTGATAAATCTGCCTTAGCCAATATACGTAACCCTCTGGAGCGATTCAGCGCTACGATCAACTACCTGGAATCCATTGACACCCGTGCCAGTAACAATATTGATTCTGCAGACTGTATTGATTTATTACAAATAGCGCAACAGCTTAAAAACGATTCCCTGCTGGCCATCAGTTATAACTGGATCGGATATTATTTTAATCAAAGCAAAGGAGATAACAGTACAGCTCTTGAATATTATTTCAAGGCATTACCGCTGGCCGAAAAAGCGAAAGACAAGCGGAGAATCAGCTCTATCAATTCTGATATTGCAGCTACTTATTACTTGCTAAAGAATTATGACCAGTTTTTTATATTCTCTAAAAGAATAGGGGAGAACCTGCCCGATAAAGCCTCTCCCAAGTACGATTATATGCTGGTGCAGTATCAAAGAAATATGGGTATATCCTATATGGAGAGTAACCAGTTGGATTCTGCTTTAACATATGCGCAGATAGCCTCACAAACAAGTGACCGATTACAACTCGGTACCTTTCAATTGCAGACACTACATCTCCTGGGTGCCATATATGCCAAAAAGAACGAGATGGATTTGGCTACAACTGGCTTTAGCTAATTACTAAATTTGCCATTAGTACTAGCGCAAAAAACATCCTCATCCTGAAAATAAGTATTTGGAGGGACAAATACAGGACCCTGATTTGAGCGATACGGGACGCAATACGGAGGCAAATTTCTTCGAAACATTTTGTCTTAAACAGGATTAAAGGATCTAAGGGAATAATAGATTAACAGTCAATACAGTCAGATTGATGCGGTTTTGTATGATTAACCAGGATTTTATATTAAACAGTGAATACAAGGCCAAGATATGAAAAACTCCATCCTGTGCATCCCTTCTATCCTTTCATCTTGGCCTTGTATTCACTGTTTAATATAAATCACAGTTAATCATACAAATCACATCAATCCCAGCTTTTGTATTGGCTGTTAATCCTGTATTCCCTTAAATCCTTTAATCCTGTTTAAGACAAAAAGCATGTTTCGAAGAAACACCTCCATCCTGTGCATCCCAGCTATCCTTTCAAATCAAGGTCCTGTATTTGTCCCTCAAATACTTATTTTCAGGATGGATATTTTGGCGCTTGGGCCTAATGGCTTAAATTTAGTAATTGTACTATACTAAGCCAGTTTAACCAAAATGAAATTACTAATAAGCCTGTTTTGCTTTACGGCAATCCTGTCATCAGTTGTTGCACAAAGCAAAATACCAGATATTGATAAATCTGCCTTAGCCAATATACGTAACCCTCTGGAGCGATTCAGCGCTACGATCAACTACCTGGAATCCATTGACACCCGTGCCAGTAACAATATTGATTCTGCAGACTGTATTGATTTATTACAAATAGCGCAACAGCTTAAAAACGATTCCCTGCTGGCCATCAGTTATAACTGGATCGGATATTATTTTAATCAAAGCAAAGGAGATAACAGTACAGCTCTTGAATATTATTTCAAGGCATTACCGCTGGCCGAAAAAGCGAAAGACAAGCGGAGAATCAGCTCTATCAATTCTGATATTGCAGCTACTTATTACTTGCTAAAGAATTATGACCAGTTTTTTATATTCTCTAAAAGAATAGGGGAGAACCTGCCCGATAAAGCCTCTCCCAAGTACGATTATATGCTGGTGCAGTATCAAAGAAATATGGGTATATCCTATATGGAGAGTAACCAGTTGGATTCTGCTTTAACATATGCGCAGATAGCCTCACAAACAAGTGACCGATTACAACTCGGTACCTTTCAATTGCAGACACTACATCTCCTGGGTGCCATATATGCCAAAAAGAACGAGATGGATTTGGCTACTGTTTATTTTAACAAGGCCCCAGTTGCTAAACGATTCCATTAAAAGCGAGGTGAGAAAGATGGGTTTCTATCAACGATATATTCCCTTTCTGATAAAGAATAACCGGATGGAGGAAGCCAAAAGTGCAGGCTGAAAAAATGCGGGTCCTGACAAATAAAATACCTGAACCTGAATTATAAATTAATTGCTGCAGGGTTTAAAAAGGATTTCTTTGATAAGCTGAATAATACCGACAGTGCTTATTATTATTCAAAAGTGGAGTCGGAGCTCCGTGAACTGGTTTTTAACCAGAACAATCAAAACACAATACAAGCCTTTAGCTTTCAAGGAACAGCTTCGCGGTATTGAAGAGAATGCAAAAAAAGAAGAGGAAGCATTACAACGAAAGGAAAATATCCAGTATGCATTGATTGCATTGGGTATAATTATTCTGTTTATTTTTTTATCTTTTACTCAGCCGCAGCTTTATCACCAATACAAATGATCGAGTATTTTGGGGTAATTGCTTTGTTGATCGTATTCGAATTCCTGAACTTATTGTTGCATCCTTTCCTGGAAAGGGTGACACATCATAGTCCGGTATTGATGCTGCTGGCATTAGTCTGTATTGCAGCATTACTGGTACCTCTTCATCATAGGGTGGAAAAATGGGCGATATCAAGATTAGTCGAAAAGAATAAACAGATTCGGTTGGCGGCTGCGAAGAAGACGATTGAGCAACTGGAGAAAGAGACTCAAGCCTAAAATCTATGAGACATTCAGTGCTTTTACCACAAAAACAATAACCGCAGAGACGCCGGGGTCTTCTCTGCGTCTCCGCGTCTCAGCGGTAAAATGTATTTGTCCCTCGCATCTTCAGGATAATGCTTATTTTCTCAATAATTGTATACATTTAAAATGATAGCCAACTATATTACAGTAAGCCAATGAAACCCATATTTATCAATTTACCCGTAAAGGATGTAGCAGCATCAATGGCCTTCTACCAACAATTAGGTTTTACCCCAATCCTCTGTTTACGTTTGACGACTAGAAATGCATGCTATGGGGAGATCAGATTCATATCATGTTGCAGACAGTCGATATGTTCAAATCGGGTAATAAGAAGCATATTCCTGATACGAAAACAAATGCCACTGCTACGTTTACGCTTCCTGTAGAAAGCCTGGATAAGGAACGAATTAATTGAAAACGGAGTGAAAGCAGGAGGCAGGGAATTGACACCGATGACTGACGAGGATTTGGTGCAAATAAGAAATATAGAGGATCCGATGACAATTGGGGATCAATACTGATATTTAGAATGGTAATGACTGGTAGTAATATGCTGAAAAGGCTAATTTCCATTTACTTTTTTAGCAGAAAATCCGGTTGTCCATGTAATGCTAAGGGATATTTCTTAAGCTGTATCCATTTCAAATTATTCTTTTTCTGAATGTGGGTAATAGCTTATATTTAAAATGAAGAAATCATTGTCTTCTCCGTTCCTGCTCTGTAGTTGCACTAAAAAAAAATCATTTCGTATTTATTTACTTAAACCTCAATGAAATGAAGCGGTCATTTTTATTCCTTGTTTGCTGCCCTATTTTTTTATTGGCAGAACGCAAACAAAATCTTTGCAGGATATTGCGGCTGGTACTTATGATACCCTTCCTCAAATCACCATTTTTACTGCGAAGGAAGTGATTACTATGGATCCCAAAAAGCCAAAGGCTGAGGCGGTTGCTGTATTAGGTAAGCGCATTTTAGCTGTAGGGAATCTGGAAGATTTAAAAAGGGCAGCGGGTAATCAGCCTACAGTAATAGATACCCGATTTGCAAACCAAACCATTGTGCCGGGCTTTATTGCGCAGCATGATCATCCGGTACTCGCAGCATTAACAATGGCTTCTGAGGTATTATCCATTGAAGAATGGGCATTGCCATCCGGTACCATCCCGGCGGTAAGCAATAAGGCTGATTTTATAAAGCGCCTTACGGCAGCAGAAAAAAAGATGACAGACCCCGACAAAGTACTGGTTACATGGGGATATCACCCTAGTTTTTATGGTCCGCTGGTAAGAGCAGACCTTGACAAAATAAGTACGAAACGCCCTATTTTTGCCTGGTTGCGTTCCTGCCACGAAGTGGTGATGAATACGGCGGCATTAACGAAATATAAAGTGACGGAGGCATTAATCAAGACATGGACTGAAACACCACAGAAGCAATCGGTATTTTCTGAAGGAAGATTTTGGGAGCAGGGATTTTTTGCCGTGGCGCCTAATATTGCCACCGCAATAGCTACACCTGAAAAAATGCAGAAAGGATTAGAGATCATGAAAGAATATATGCTCTCCAAGGGCATTACTTTTGGAATTGAGCCTGGAGGTATTTTGGTGAAACCTATTCAGGATGCAGTGAACTCTGTTATGTCGAGTGATGACATGCCGTTTCGCTGGTCATTCATTGCAGATGGGAAAACACTTTGCGATAAATACAAAGACGATAAACAGGTATTGGAGGAAGCGTCAAAATTGGAATCCTGGTATTACGGGAAAACATCTCTTGCTAAAAAGCAAATAAAACTTTTTGCTGATGGTGCTATCTATTCCCAGCTTATGCAGGTTCGTGATCCTTACACAGACAAACACCATGGCGAATGGATGACAGATCTGGATGTGTTTGAAAGAGCTTTTCGTATTTTCTGGGATGCCGGGTATCAGTTACATATACACGTGAATGGTGATGCGGGTCTGGATCGTGTTCTCAATACGCTGGAAACAAATATGCGGCGTAATCCCCGGTACGATCATCGTACTGTAATTGTCCACTTTGCAGTAAGTGCAAAAGATCAGGTTGACAGATTGGCAAAGTTGGGTTGTGTAGTTAGCGGCAATCCTTATTATACAGTAGCCCTTGCCGATAATTATAGCAAAACAGGTCTCGGGCCGGAAAGAGCGGATAATATGGTTCGTATGGGTGATGTGGAAAGAGCAGGAGTTTCATATTCTTATCATTCGGATATGCCAATGGCACCTGCTGACCCCTTGTACTTGATGTGGTGTGGTGTAAACCGTATTACTACTTCAGGAAGAGTAGCAGCTCCCGAGCAAAAGGTAAGTCGTGAAGGCGCTTTAAAAGCAGTAACAATAAATGCCGCCTATTCATTGAAAATGGAAAATGAAATCGGTAGTATAGAACCTGGAAAACTGGCCAATTTTACAATATCCAAGGATAATCCTGTAACCTGTGACGTTAAAAAATCAAGGATATACACAGGTGACAGGGACTGTTCTTGAAGGTAAGTCGGTTGATAAAGCGATCTGATATATCTACCAGCATGCTTCCAGTTGGTAAGAATTTACCCGACCAACAATTTGCACTGAATGCCTTCGATCATGTTTTTCAGGTATCGCATGGTAAGGAGTAGGTTTATTGGTCCTTATAATCATCGGGTATAACGACAACATGTATTGTTGTATCGGAGTTTGCTTAATAGCTGTAGCTTATTGAATTGTTGAATGGATATATATAGGGGTGATGTTAATGGAATGAAATTGTTACTGGAAAGTCTGATAACACAAGCGGTACTTTTAAATGCGAATAATAATATGAAGTATCTAGTAAACAAAAGCAGCTCAGTTTTTACAGTTATTATTTTCATATTTTTTTAATTGCGTGCAAGCAAAAAACAGTAGACTTTAAAGAAGAAGAAAGAAAAATCACTTTTGCCTGGACAGACTGGTCAAAGAAAGCAATAAGTGGCAAACCAGATTCATTGGCGTATTATTATGCCGACGAGGCTCAAATAATTGGTACAGAACCGGAGTTTATAAATAGTAAAGCAGAAATGGTTAAAATTTACGCAGCTGCTCCTACCAATTTTGAAATGGATATCAAATGGGATAACGACGATAAGCCAAATATCATACAGTTTTCAAATGACGGATCTATGGCTTATTCATTAGATGGAAACCAAATTCAGATGCCTGATTCTACAGGGAAGAATCAATTGATACATAATAAGGTATTACATATCTGGAAGAAAGATAAAGATGGGAATTGGAGAGTTTCACTGCTGATGGTATATCCAGAACGAAAGAAATAAGAATTTAATTCCGGGAATGATTTGATATAAGAGTTTGATCTTACTTAAAAAAAATTTAATGGAACAACCAGCAAAAGCTATTAACAGCAAGAAAGAAAGTTTTTTACAAAATAACATTGGCTTCTTCTTTATTGTAGTGCTTTTCTTCACGTTTTTAGGGTTTTATCCGTCTTACTTTGCTTATTTTCCAGCGTTTAAGGATTTTTCCTGGGTATATCATTTTCATGCCTTTTTTGGCACACTCTGGATACTTATGCTTATCACTCAGGCTTTTCTTATTAGGAAAAAGAATTATAATCTCCATCGAAAAATTGGTAAAGCCTCCTATTTTGTTATACCCTTTCTTCTATTTTCTTTCTTTTTGGTTGCAAAGGCCATGTACTTTAAGAGTATTAACATAAATCATCTTAGTGAGGCCGATGCTTTGGCAGGGCTTAGTAGAACTGGACTCCCTGACATATTGTATTTGAGCATATTGTATAGTCTTGGCATGATTTATAAAAGAAGAACCTCGTGGCATATACGATTTTTAACTTGTACTGGACTGATGATATTGGGACCAGGTTTTGGCAGATTCGCTTTCAGAAATTTTAGCCCAGAAGTGGCAGGACCATCTCTGGGTATATTATTCTTGGGGATTCCTCTTATTTGGTTAATTATTGATATTATAAAGAAAAGATCTCCTATTCCATTATTAGTATTTATTGCTATTTCAATGACTGCTGGTTATATGAATGGTGCTGGACATTCAGCCTGGTGGCAAACATTTGCCAAGTGGTTTGCAGGTACTTTCTTTTGATAGTGGTCTTAATTCCCCTATTAAACAATGATATATTTAAAGTGGATATTATTTATTGGGGCTGTCTTGAAATAAATTGTGGGATTGAATTTATTGACAGCTTCCTGAAATATCAATTCTGCAATTATTTTATCTATAGCACTTTTGTATGGCCCCGAAATGGCTAATAGTTTTATATTTCAAGATTGTTGTTTTGTTTATGTTCTGTTTTAGTTAGTTCGGGTTATAGCTTGGGCTTTTTAGTAATCATTAGGTAGTGATATTATTCATTTACTCAACCTTTGTTTTTATGAGAGTTATTATACTTTGGGGCTTGCGAGGGAATCCGGGTTGGAAAAACATATTTAAGGTTTGCGCTTTGATCTTGCTGGTTGTAACCATCTCTTGTAATTCACAAGGACAATCCAATGAAAGAAAGACCGGTGCCATAAGATTAAATTACAGCACCGGAGTTCGTTCTGTTTTAGAGGATAGTAAAGGTAATATCTGGTTTGGAAGTTACAACGAAGGGGTTTGTTTGCTTCATGATGGTGAGCTCCGTTATTTCACAAAGGAAAATGGATTGAGTGACAATCAGGTGAGAAGTATTTATGAAGATAAAAAGGGCTTGATTTGGTTTGAATGCGGAATAGGAATAAGTTATTATGATGGACAGAAAATGGCTGTTTACGAAGCACGGGACTTTAGTTCAAAAAATCAGTGGAAACTGACTGGAACTGATCTTTGGTTTAAGACCGATGAGTCTGTTGGGTATACCAAACTTGAAGGGTCTCCGGGAGTATATCAATATGACGGACAAAAAATGATATATCGTGTATTTCCGGTTTTAGCAAAACCAGAGAATAATTTCTCATATTCCATTTCAACGCCTTTTGTGAAAGGTAAGAATGGAATGATATGGATAGGAACCTATAATGCTGTAATAGGATATAATGGCACAAGATTCAAAATAATAGATAATGAATCTCTGGGCTTGACAAAAGAAAAAAGAAGTCTCCATATCCGGAGTATACTGGAGGACAGCAAAGGAAATCTGTGGATAGGTAATAACGGAATCGGTGTTTTCAAATACGATGGGAAAGAAACGATCGATTTCACCACAGAACAAAAATTAAAAAAGGTGGATACCAAAGGGAATTCCCTTGAGCGTATTTTCTCCATTGGAGAGGATAAGTCGGGGAATATTTGGTTCGGGACAATCGAATCTGGCGTATGGAGATATGACGGCAGTTCCTTGAAAAACTTTACAAAAGCGGATGGGCTTGAAAGTAACCATATCTGGTTTATATATAAAAGCAAGCAAGGGGAATTATGGTTCGGGGGTGCGGATCCCAGTGGGGTGTATCAATTTAATGGCAGTAGGTTTGAGAGGAAATATTAGGACGAAACTGAAAATAGCTCCAGCGTCCGCTGATGGAATAGATAGCTTGCAATTTATTTGTTGGTAAGAGGCCTAAGCAAGCGGACGCTTGAACGATCAAGGCACAAGCGGACGCTTGCGCCATTGACAACTAGTTGCCATCAGTCACTCAATGGATCAAGCTGGTTGCGATTAATTATGGTGTTCCCCAAATGGTTCAAGCGTCCGCTTGGACCATCTTAGCTCCAGCGTCCGCTGATGAAATAGATAGTTTACAATTTATTTGTTGGTAAATGGCTTAAGCAAGCGGACGCTTGAACGAGCAAGGCACAAGCGGACGCTTGCGCCATTGACAATTACTTACCATCAGTCGTTATAGTGCAAGCTTTAGGTTTTAATATTTAAACGATATAAGATAACTCAATCAACCCTTTCTTTCCATGAAAATCTCTGGCACTACTATATAGCCAATCTTCTTCGTGTTCAACGAATCCTGCTTTTACAGGGTTTCGATGAATGTATACCAATTTTTGATAAAACATTTCTGGACTTGTGATTTCTATCGGCTTGTTATCTTGTTGCCATAGCTGCCATTTGTTATTGTTACTGTTTTGCCAACCAGCTTCGCTGAAGAGGTTCAACATCCAATCTTTTCTGCTTTCTCTGGGATGCTTAACAAGACATTCATGAATACTTGTACTTGTATAAGCTTTCATGTCTCTTACTATGGATGCCAAGGGTTCTTTGTGGCTACCAATAATCATATGGGCATGATTGGTCATAAGAACCCAACTATAAATCTCCAATCCTTTTTTCTGCTGACAGTATTTCCAGCTGTCTATTATTATATTTCTGTATTCTGGCCGGGTGAAGATATCAGCCCATTCCACGGTTGCAAAACTTATAAAATATAACTTATCTGGATCTTTGAAACTATATTTTCGACTCATAGGAGCAAGCTAACACCCTATTCAAATATTATCAATTCCGTACAACTGCGATTTGATGGATGTTCAATATTTAAGTTGTATAAAATTCATTTACCTATTTTTTACAATAGTGCTGGAATTGCAAGAATGGATTTATCCTGATTTTGGAATAATATCTTTTGATATACATTTATTAGTAAGTAAATGATGCAACAGTATGATTTATCTGTTGAGCCGGTTTAACAAATTCAATCCAATACTAAGTTTCTCTTCAACACTTACCTTAAATACTCTTTCACTCCCGGTTTGATTGATAATTACCATACCTCGATTTAGTGATATTTCGCGATGTCTTTTACCCGTATTTTTATAATGCTGGAGAAGGCTTATCCGTATGCTGACTTCTACTATATCTTATCATTTCTTTTAGCTCCATTGCCATTAAAATTACAACATGAAAAAAGCGCTTTTCCTTTTCTGTCTTTGTTCTTATGCAATTCTTGCTAATGCTCAAATTGGCAATGTAGGTATCAACACCAAAACTCCACTGGCACTGCTGCATGTTAATGATAGTAGCGTCTTGTTTACAGGACCTTCTACATTACCTGCTTCTCCAGGTAATCCTCCCGTAAGTGGAGCCGGTACAAGAATGATGTGGTATCCGGCAAAAGGAGTGTTTAGAGTGGGTAGTGTTTTTGGAAATGAATGGGATAAGGGTAATTTAGGTGCTAATTCTTTCGCAAGCGGTGAGGGCACTATAGCTTCGGGAAAATTATCTGTAGCAATGGGTGAAGGAAATGTTGCTTCAGGAGCAAATTCAACAGCATTAGGTGGATTAACAATTGCCTCAGGAGTTGGTTCTACAGCATTAGGTAGTTTTTCTACAGCTTCTGGATTGGTTTCTACTGCTATCGGTAATTCAACAACAGCTTCGGGTCAATTTTCTACTGCCATGGGTGGTTCAACAACCGCTTCTGGTAACACTTCAACTGCAATGGGTTTTGGGACCATTTCCTCGGGGTTTCATTCTACTTCGATGGGTAGTAGCACATTTTCTACAGGGTCTCATTCCACAGCGATGGGACTTACTACAACTGCAAGAGCTCATGGTTCATTAACTATTGGTCAATTCAACGATTCGATAATAAATAGTTCTCCAACCACCTGGATAGCTACTGATCCTGTTTTTATTATAGGAAATGGATCAAGCACCTTTAATAGAAGTAATGCCATCACTGTTTTAAAAAACAGCAAAACGGGTATTAATACTTCGACTCCCCTGGCTACATTACATATAGTAGCCCTCGACAATTCATTCGACCAGTCCATACGACTGGAAAGCACTCTTGGCACTACAAGTTTTTGTAATTTATTATACGATGGGTCATTGAAATTCAGAACTTCTGATGCCACTGCCACTTACCAGTGGAGAGACAATACCAACAATACCAGAATGACCTTGACCAGCTCAGGCAATCTTTTAATTGATGGAGTACTTACACAGAACAGCGATATCAGGCTAAAGAAGAATATATCACCATTGCAAAACAGTCTGGATAAAATAAGCCTGCTCAACGGCTATCAGTATAACTGGATAGATGCCAGCCGTGGTAATGCCTTGCAATCAGGTGTGTTAGCACAGGAAGTAGAAAAGCAAATGCCGGAACTGGTGAGTACAGATGCAGAAGGTGACAAAGCGGTAAACTATAACGGATTAATCCCTTACCTCATAGAGTCTGTAAAGGAATTAAAACAACAGATTCAAGAGCTGAAGAAAGAGAATGAAATACTGAGGGCAAAGATAAAGTGATTTAAGTAAGCGAAATCTTTCATTATCATATCGCAAACCTATGTGTTAAGTAGACGCCAGAATACCACGATTTAGTGATATTTATCTTTGGATACAGGATGTATTTTTAGCAAGATGGGGGAGGGGTTTCATCACCCTGACCGCCATTGCAATTAAAAATACATCATGAAAAAGCTTATCCTTTTGTTTCTTTCTTTTTATGCCGTTGTTGCGAATGCACAAATTGGTCAATGTAGGAATTAACACAAGCACTCCTTTGGCGCTGTTACATGTAAAGGACACAGTAGTGTTTTGTTTTCAGGTTCTTCTTCACTACCTGCATCACCTGGCAACCCACCGGTAAGTGGTGCAGGCATAAGAATGATGTGGTATCCTGCCAAAGCTGCCTTTAGAGTGGGATTCGTAGGAGCAGATGAATGGAATAAGGATAATGTAGGTAATGCTTCTTTTGCTAGTGGATCATATACTATTGCCTCAGGACTTGGTTCTACAGCATTGGGAAGTAGTACTATTGCTTCGGGATCTTTCTCAACAACTTTAGGATTTTTTGCACATGCTTTAGGAAATACTTCTACAGCAATGGGCTCTGGTACATTAGCATCAGGATCTGTTTCAACAGCAATGGGTTCTAACACTAAAGCAACTGGAAGTACTTCTACAGCAATAGGCTCTGGTACATTTGCGTCAGGAAATAGTTCTTTAGCAACAGGTGTCGTTACAACAGCTTCAGGTTCAATTTCTTTCGCCATGGGTAATAATACAACGGCAAGAGCCTATAGTTCATTAGCCCTTGGCCAATTCAATGATTCAATCGCAAGCAGTTCTCAAACAATCTGGACACCTACTGACCCGGTTTTTATTATCGGCAATGGTACCAGAGATGATGATAGAAAAAATGCTATAACTATTCTTAAAAATGGTAAGACTGGTATCAATACATCTACCCCCTTGGCTGGATTACATATTGTAGCCATAGATAATACATTTGACCAGTCAATTCGTCTGGAGAGCTCCATTGGCCCTAATAGTTATTGTAATATTTTATATGATGGCTCACTGAAATTCAGAACTTTTGATCCTACAGCTACTTACCAGTGGAGAGATAATACCAGCAATACAAGAATGCAATTGACCAGCACGGGCAATCTAAGTATTGATGGAGTACTCACACAAAACAGTGATATCCGCCTTAAGAAGAATATAGTCCCTCTGCGAAACAGCCTGGATAAAGTAATCCAACTAAACGGCTATCAATATAATTGGCAGGATGCTAACCGCGGCAGCGCCTTGCAATCAGGTGTGTTGGCACAGGAAGTAGAGAAACAAATGCCTGAATTGGTAGTTACCGATGCTGAAGGGGATAAAGCTGTAAATTATAATGGGTTGATTCCATATTTGATTGAATCGGTGAAAGAGTTAAAGAAGGAGAATGAGGAATTGAAGAAAGAGATAAAATTGCTGAAGGGGAAGAGACATTAATTGGAAATAGTTTATTCTTATATCTAATGGTTCAGGCACTCGCTTGGACCATTTTTATTTTAGTGACTGATGTCCAAATCTATATTAACTGTGTGCAGGTATATGCGAAAATGTGATTTTGAACGACTACAGGCACTCTATAACTTTATATTTTGAATTCTTAATTAGGCTTTTTTTGATAGGTTGAGGTAATAGTATAATTTTAAGAAGGGGATGGTGATATTCAGTTTGAATTCAAAATTTAATTCTATGGGAATAGGTAAGCTAGCTGGTTTGTTTTTCATTTCATTAAACATGCTTGGGTGTACTCCAACCAAAAAGCTCTATCGTAATGGTGACAGTAGCAGAATATCTTCCCAACAATTAAATGATACTACATTCGATGATTTGAAAAAGTATTTGACTTCCATTACGAATGCCGAATTAAAAGATACCATCATAATTAAATACGACTATAATAATGAAACTTGTTGGGATGAATTAGATAAACGGGATGACGATAATGTAAAGCCATTTATTACTGCGAACCAGGAAAGAGTCAAAAGCCTTCTGATGCTACGGAAAAAAGTTTCCATCTTTGCCTTTCGGGAACCCGGCGACAAATTCAATAAAATTAAAAAATGGGATAAGTCGATAATTATTGATAGTGATAGATATCTTTTTAATTTGCTCTTTAAAGAACGCAGCACTTGTGGTAATTCAATTATTGTTTTACCCGATAGAAGATATGTTTTTATAAGATCCGACTCTCATTCGGAAGCTATGGAGTATAGCCAGGAAAAAATTATTGAGTTATTGACTAAGCAGTGAAACTGAATTTGAATCAATTATATATATGAGAAACTTAATCTTCTTCATGCATACCTCCCTCGATGGTTTTGTAGCCGGTCCTAATGGAGAAATGAACTGGATAAAAGTGGATGAAGAACTTTTCGATTTTGTAGGCACCATGACCGACAATGCTGACACAGCCCTCTACGGCAGGGTGACTTACGACATGATGCAAGGCTACTGGCCAACGGCTGGTGATGCGCCCAATGCTTCTAAACATGATAAAGAACATTCGGCCTGGTACAAGAAAGTCAGCAAGGTTGTTTTATCAAGAACCATCAGCGCTGTAGGACTTGAAAACACCACCGTCATCAAAGATGATTTAGCCACCAAAATAAATGCAATAAAAAACCAGGAAGGAAAGAACATCTTAATATTTGGGAGTCCTGCAGCTTCACAATCCCTATTGAACGAAGGACTCATCGATGAGTTTTGGCTATTTGTTAACCCCATCATATTGGGTCAGGGCCGACCTTTATTTGAGAATATCACAGGTACTACCCAATTGAAGTTGGTGGAGTCGAAGACATTTGGAAGCGGGGTGATTGCGCTTCACTATGCGAAAGCGTTGTAATTTACAAGTACGGATGCCATCCTACCCCCCGGATGTCATCCTGGGGGGTGGATGGCATCCTATACCCAAGATGCCATCCGGGGGGTAGGATGACATCCGCAGTTGTAAGAAATACGTAAAACATAAATTATGAAACAATTTATTCCTTTACTCATTTCACTACTCGCCTCTTGCGCCAGCCAAACAAATAGCAATACTTCTTCACAAGTTGACAAATCTGAAAAAACTACAGACAGTTCCTATGTTTGGACTAAACTCCTGGACAGTGCCGAATG
>JBGAQE010000145.1:0-11551 GCA_044220885.1 Chitinophagaceae bacterium | reverse complement strand
CTGATTCTTCTCCATTGCAATACTGTTAATCCATCACCATGAACGGTGGCGCTTACATGAGACGCATCTTCCTGTTCAGAAGCCCGAACCATCCAACCCACTTTACGATGCGGATCCTTACCATCTCCAATAAGTTTCACATTGGCGGTCAGTAAAAAATCTCCTTTTATTTTTGAAAATGAATAATTGAACTCATCTCTGTTAAACCAGATATTGTAACCACCACCCTTTAGTTGATAGCGTTGGTTCTCCTGATAAACAGCAGATCCCCGCTGTTTTGGATTTCCGATATCTTTATTATTGGAGAATATCCCGATGGCATTTGATTGGGAAAAAAGATTATTTGATAGCACGAGCAATGCAATAATGAATACTCCTTTCATAGCAGCAATTTTTGGCATCTAAAAGGTACTGTTTTTATGATGAAAAACAGTTTTCTGTAAAAACACGGTTCAAAATTCAGAGGAAAAAGCAAGTGCTGTATGATTTTCATCAACAGGCTTTATTACCGAAAAGGATTTCGTAATTTTCAAATAAAAAAATATGGCACAATCACATCATAGGAAGGGTCATAAGGAGCACCTCAAGAATTATCATCAGCAACATCAGGGACAATCAAATGCCGCTGCCCCAAAAAAGGCTAGCGCCAGCTTGCTATTTGCAGTAATAGGAGCCATTATTGGAATTGGTATACCTTATTTTGCAGGAAGCGGTAGTTTCAATTGGTTAGCTATCGGAACCATCGTAGGTGCATTAGGGGGCTTCTTTATCGGCAGAGTTCTGGATAAAGACAGTTCTAAGGCCTGATAAGTCCTAAGTTTAATTAACGAACCTCTGCTATCGGGAATACTACGAATCCCTTCGATAGATAGGTAGATAATGCTGTTCTTGCTGAAAACGCCTTTTTCACTCCAGCAATCAGGTCCTTGTTTTCAATTTCCCGATACATCATTGTCTGTCCACAAACAATGATTTTGGCTCCGGCTTTCAGTAACTGATCAACCATCTCTTTGTTTGGATTATCCCTGCTATACCTTTTCTGATAAGATGCATCGTTCAAAAATGTGAGGGCCGCAATACTATGCACCACAACGGTTACTTCAAGATTATTATCTTTTACTCCTGCAGCTTTATGAAGATTAATGATTCTACCGATCTCCTGTAATGCATCATTAACGACCCCGTTCTTATACTGTGTGGCATTCCCCAGAGTACAATCAAACAATATCCGATACTTCATATTGGGGTGTATGGGTTCAGTAACATCAGTTACTGGTAATACTCCAGATGCGGGACTGCCCTTTATCAAAGGATAAACCAAAACAGGTTCAAATTTTGCGAACATAGCTGCCCTTTGTTTTATAGCAGTGGAATCAACTGTTCCATTCTGTGCGCTTGTGGTATAAAGAAAAGATATAAAACATACGCTTAAAACAACTCGTAGTATTGATCGGTCCATTTTTTCTTTCCAATTTACAGAATTGGCAGCTTCCAATGATAATTGTTTTCCCATTAACATATGTTTTCGTTTTTTGATTATAAACCTACTTTTATAACTTAGGAATTAATATCGAAACAAACTGGTTCATGACGAACAAAGTATCTGGAATAAATAAGAAACCCCCTATTTACTTTATTACGGGATTAGCGATACTTTTATTCATCTATCATATCCCTGAACTCTATGATTCATTCTTGTTGATGGCCGTTTGTAAGATCGGAATCATTCCGGTGGCTTTTCTCATTGCCAGATGGCAAGGATGGAAAGGTTTAGGAGGATTTGGATTAACCCTTGAAAAAGCAAGTTTCATTAATCTTTTTTCCGGTCTGATATTGGCATTCTGTTATTATCTCGTAAATGAAGGAATAACCGTTGCCTTGGGTTGGGAAAAAACAGCCCAATGGCCATCATTCATTACAATATTGCAATTGCTCCCCCAGTTGATAATAATGACTGTATTCCCCTCCCTTGCTGAAGACATCCTGACCCGGGGGTATTTGTTTGCGCATTTGCAAACAAGACTTTCATCAGTAGTATTAGTTTTTGTATCTGCTTCTTTTTTTGTCNNNCTGAATCATATATGGCGGTTGACCGATGGAGCAGATGTATTAACCTATCTTTTTTTAATGGGATTATTATTAGCCTGGATAGTGAATCGAACAAAATCTTTATGGATGGCCTTTGGTATTCACTGGGGATTTAATATGGGATTTGAGTTTGTAAATTCTCTTTTGAAACCAAGTTCAATTGGAACCCATCCTTCATCCAACTGGATATATTCGGTAATACTACTATTGCTATTCCTTTTCCCAACAGTATTTTTTCCCATTTTCAAGAAACAGGAATGGCCCGAGAATCCATCTATCAGATAGTAAAAATGAATGGCTGAATCAGCCCTCTATCATAATTGCTTCAGATAACTGATCTTGGCAATCACATGATCATCCGATTGTCTTTTCAGCTGTGTATTATCAAATCCCCTGTGGTTATATACGAAATAGATATAGGAAAGCGGTTGATATTCCCAGGATATTCGAACATTTACATTATCGGCAGCACTCACTGAATTACGCTGGTAAAACCCTATCAATTGAACCCTTGGGTTTAAAGCGAATCTACCCTCCAGACTATACAAGTCAGCTTTCTTGTCCGTTTCAGGAGTTCCCACTTTCTTAAATTGGTTTCTGGTGAAGCTTGCTCTCATTGATACATTGGGGATGGGTGCATATAGAAGCGAAGCAGAAATTATTCCCAGTTTCCCATTAAAATAAGCACCTCCTTCATACTGACCGGAAACACTTAAATGTCTTGACGGGTCTGAACTCACATAAAACTGGTGTCTTGTATATCTGTAAATACCGGTGTCAATATTTATTCCCAGGGGTTGGAAACTTTCTGTCAAACGTTGATAGGTAGGGTTCACCAGATATCCAAAGAAACCTCCGTTCTGGAAATTAAACCATATCGGGTTTATATTGATCTGGCGTTCGAGTAAGATACCAGTAGAAGCCTGATGATAGAATTCAGTCATTATACCTGGTTCAAACGCTCGTATTGCTTTTTTGAAAGGCAATAGTTTACCTCTGTAATACCAGAAAATACCCGGTGTGGTTCCTATAACATCGCTTCGGGATATGAATCCCATTTCAGGATTGAAGTTCTTTGTAACTACGGATTGTGTCCACCAAAGTTTCCATTGATTGGTGGTGAAATAATACTGAGCATATCCCGCCATACCCTGTTTGCCGGTTTGAGTTGTGGTGGAATGCAATACCATTGTATTAAGGGAATGCTTAGGCCCCAGTCGGAAGAACCCATCGATTGCACTAACCATATTGGTTTCACCCGATTGGTTTTTTATAGTCACCAATCCACCTATCCGGTTCTGTTCTCCAAAGTTTTCGGAAAATCTTCCTACAAAAAAATTGGTAGGGTCAGAGCCATTATATCCTCTCTGTCTGATTGCTAATACACCTGCATTTCTTTTTGTAGATCGGTACACAAATCTTCCCCCTGCTTCAATAGGAATTGGATTTCCTGAAGCATCCAGTCCAATCCTTCTACTGAAAAAAGGACGAATTCGCATATTGCCTCCTGATAGGTCTTCATTTGGTCCCACCCCTACTCCGAACATAGATGCATTTTCCAGAAAGAACTGTCTTCTTTCAGGAAAAAATACAGAGAAGCGGGTTACATTATTCACCTGACGGTCGGCATCTGCCTGTGCAAAATCGGTATTGACAGTAAGATCCATGACTGTATTGGGGTTGATAGCCCATTTCAGATCTCCCCCTACTTTCAGGGATGTAACTGTTGGTTTTTGGGATGCAGGGAAATTATTGTAATGATCGTAGGATGATAAGATATATGGCTGAATCCTGATATTAGGTTTTGGTGGCGGTGGCCGCAGATTGGTCAAAGACCCGGCATAAGCCATCCGCATAAAAGTAACGGAACGTGGATAAGGAGAAAAAGCTGTAGTCTCGTTTGACAATCGCCTGTTCCTATACATATTAAAACCCCAATGCTGTAATGAATCGCCGTTCTTTGGATACCTGAATGTTTGCCAGGGTATGGCTATCTCTGCATACCAGCCAGAATCGGTTCGGGTTGTTCGTACTTTCCAAAGACCATCCCAATCCAGATCGTAATTGATATCATCGAAAGACAAAAGATCGCGCTGCACTCCATACGCGTTTGTATAAAAGGCCATCGCATTCCGATGGTCATTAAAGCCATCAAATGAAAAAGCCAGGTGATCGTGCTGACGGTTATTGAAATCCCTTTTGAAATCGGTAGCCCTTATGGCCTTTTTGCCCGAAGAATCATAACAAAACACGCCCAGATAAAGGAATTGCTTGTTGTAAAGGGCTTTTACATTAGTATAAAGTCCTGGCGCGGCTCCCTGATTGGGTTCTATCTGAATAAACGAAGGTGAAGGTTTTGCGGTTTGCCAAATTGCTTCATTCAATTGTCCATCGATACGCAGGTTTCCTGATACCGGTACGGCTTCCAGCGTTCTACGTAAAGAATCTGGCCTGAATATGACAGCATCCTGGGCAAAAGTAGAGAAACCACTACAGAGAATAACCAATAAGAACCTCCATTTCATCGCCCCAAAATACAGAGAATTTCAATGGGCTATACGAAAAAATGGCGAACGGTTTTTATTGAATGATAAACGATTACACGAACAGGTATTACCACATTACGGTATTTTTTTAAGTAAGCCTTACCCATACCTTTATCCCGGAAAGCAACGATAAAAAGCATTTTAAAATAATCTTTTGGCGGGGTATAATCAGGATACTTTCCAGGGTATCCGAAGCGCAGGTTCGTCCTGCGCTTTTTTTTGACTGGGGCTATACTTCCAAATTGAGAAATTTACTTATCTTACTTTAAACTAAAACAACTGTTATGGAAGAACAAGAACAAATGGTAGCCGGTCTAATAGCGGTATTTTTAATTCCCATGCTGATTATTGCTGTTATAAGCATCGTATCAATGTGGAAAGTGTTTGTAAAAGCCGGTCAACCCGGTTGGGCATGTATAATACCGATCTACAATTGGTATATCATGATTAAGATTGTTGGAAAACCTGATTGGTGGTTAATAATGATGTTCCTGCCTATTGTAAACATCGTATATGCCATCTGGGTAACTAATCTTATTTCAAAAAGTTTTGGCAAGGATGAAGGATTTACTATTGGCTTATTGTTATTGAGTTTCATTTTCTGGCCAATACTTGCCTTTGGATCTGCAAAATATCTTGGTCCTTACGGCGACCCAGCAAGATTCCAGGCTATGCAGCAACCTAATTTTGATTTTGATAATAAAGGGTAAGCTCTATTTACCTGATTATATAAAGAAACCCCGGCCATTAAGCCGGGGTTTTGTTTCAGGGTAAGGATTGGGGTACGAGTTTATCAGGGAAGAGTGATTTCTTTTTCTCCATTGGCCCATTTCAGTATGGCTTTATTATCACATTCGCCATTTCCGAAATTTATATAGATAGTCCTATCGTTTATCTTGATCTTCAAAAGACCTTTAACGATCCATGCACATGCAACTGGTTTTACTAAAGGGGTTTCAGTGTTCTTTACCACTACATTACCATTTGCATAAGAAGTCTTATTCCTTCCTTCTATAGAGTAAACATCATCTCTTACAGTGCGGGTATCCATTCCACTCAATTGAGTTACCACTTTTGCACCTTCATATTTGAAACCTCTGCCATTTGGCCAGGTAACTTTACCATCGTCTACCAGGGTAGCATATTTATGCACTCCGTTTTCAGAGAGGTTAGTAATAACTTTCTTGCCTTCGATATGAGCTCTGTTTACATAGTAATCTTTAAGAGTAATGGTCAATACAGCACCTGATTGACGTATTGGTGCACTGAAATGCAATACCACGATACCTTTACGGAATTTACCATCACGACAAATACATCCATCTCCATAATTTATAGTAAGTGTTTTTGGGAACGTACTATCATTTGATACTTCGAATGTGGTACATGGTCCGATCTTAAATTTAAGGTCTTCAAAAAGATCTGGGCGAATTCCAAGTCCACCACCAGCAGCGGAACCAGTAACTTCAGTTCCCATATTTGGGGCAGCTTCCAGATCAGCACCGGCAGAAAATCCTATTTCAGCAATATCATCATACTCTGCATCTGCATTCGTGTTTTCTTCACTCATTGTAAGAACTTCCTGGTCGTTGACAACAGGAGATTGTGTGCTGTTTTCTTTTTTACAAGACACAAGTGTAATCGCTGAAAATAGTATCAGGGCGGTTACAAAAAGATTGATTTTCGATTTCATGGTTAAACATTTTAGGGTTGCGGAATATTCGTTCATTCGTTTTACGGTAATAAGAAGGATTACAGGCTGAAAGGTTTAATGGGCTGTTAAAAGATGGGGAGAGACAACCCTTTTGGTATAAAATTCATCCCTGTTTCTCAGTGCTTTAGGCTTCAATAAAAAAATTCCGGCTTCCCTGCATTACTGGTAAATTAGCGGTCTAAAAATCAAAAGATGCGGGTAGACTTACGTTCCGATACTTTCACACAACCCACTCCGGGAATGCTGGCGGCCATGAATGCTGCGGTAACAGGTGATGATGTTTTCGGAGAAGATCCAACAGTGAATGCGCTGGAAAATAAAGCGGCTTTACTTTTCGGTATGGAAGCAGCGCTGTATTGTCCAAGTGGCACTATGTCGAACCAGATTGCTATTAAGGCGCATACCCAACCGGGAGATGAAGTGATTTGTGATAAAACATCGCATGTCTATCTATATGAAGGTGGTGGCATTGCAGTGAATGCAGGTTGTCAGGTGAAATTACTAGATGGAGATTATGGCCGAATAAAAGCATCTCAGGTATTGGAAGCCATCAATCCGGATGATGTACACAAACCGGTTTCAAGATTAGTAAGTCTTGAAAACACTGGAAATCGTGGTGGTGGCAGTTGCTACGATTTAGCGGATATAAAAGAAATCCGTGAGGTATGCGATAAAAACAATATGAGCTTGCATCTCGATGGAGCCAGGTTATTTAATGCCCTTGTAGCCACCAATGAAAAGCCTGCCAGTTATGGGGCAGTTTTTCATAGCATATCTATTTGCCTTAACAAAGGTCTTGGTTGTCCAATGGGTTCTATCCTATTAGGGAATAAGGAATTCATCAAAAAAGCAAGAAGAATAAGAAAGGTATTTGGTGGTGGCTTGCGGCAAGCGGGCTATATGGCAGCTACAGGCATATATGCGCTCGATAATCATATTGACAGGTTAGCAGAAGATCATTCACATGCAAAAGCTGTTGCTGAAGCTATTCAGAAAAAGAGTTTCTGTGCTCGTCTTTTTCCTGTCAGCACTAATATTTTAATTTTTGAAACTGCTGCTCCTTATACAGGCGCTGAAGTAAGCAAATTATTTGCCGCGTATGATATTCATGTAATAGCCATGTCTCCTACTCAGGTACGTTTGGTATTTCATTTGGATATTACTCCTGTAATGGTTGATCATATAATGGATTCTATTTCGAAAATGTAGTTTTGGCTGGATGCTTGATGCTTGATGCTTGATGCTGGATGCTGGATGCCTAAGGCTTAAGGCCTAGGGCCTAAGGCGTTATTTTGTAATCTGGACGGGGTTTTTGTCTTCGAATAAATACAATGCTAAGAGGTCAAAAGAGAAAAAGGAGAAAAAAGAGGATATAATCATTAACACCGTCGCAGTGTCTCCCGCACTTGAACTTTAACTAATGAGTTGCTCGCAGGGGACACTGCGATTCGGAAGACAAGAGAGCACAATTACAACCTACAGTGATTGTTTTTTTTCGCAGTGTCCCCTGATGACATACTGATATTTAATCACCCGATGCGGGAGACACTGCGACGGGAGAGTGGCTTTATCAGATAACTTTAAATCTATTTTCTAAAGGACTCTTGAAATATAAATCAATTTAATCCCAGATTGTATTTCTTTTTTTTACCGCAGAGGCGCAGAGACGCGGAGGGTCTTCTCTGCGTCTCCGCGTCTCTGCGGTAATAACACTGTCGCAGTGTCCCCTGATCAAATACTGATATTTAATCTCCCGATTCAGGAGGCACTGCGACGAGTGGTTTTACTTCCCAGATAATCCTTTAAATCTATTTTCTAAAGGACTCTTAAAATATAAATCCAATTAATCCCAGTTTGTTTTTACCGCAGAGGTGCAGACGCAGGGCAACTTCCCAGATAAATCCCTTTAATCTATTATAAGAAGGACTGATAAAATAAAGACCCAAATAATCCCAGTTTGTATTTTTTTTAACCGCAGAGGCGCAGAGACGCAGGGGCAACTTCCCAGACAAATCACTTTAATCGATTTTTCAAGGACTGATAAAATAAAGACCCAAATAATCCCGGTTTGTATTTAACCGCAGAGGCGCAGAGACGCAGGGGTCTCCCAGATAAATCCCTTTAATCTATTATAAAAAAGGACTGATAAAATAAAGACCCAAATAATCCGGTTTATATTTTTTTTTTAACCGCAGAGGCGCAGAGACGCAGGGCACCCCTAGACAACTACTTTAATCTATTTTCTCAAGGACTTTAAAATAAAAGACCCAAAATAATCCCAGTTTATATTTTTCTTACCGTAGAGGCGCAGAGACGCAGAGGAAAGCCCCTGCATCTCCGCGCCTCTGCGGTTAAATCTTATAAAAAAAAGGCCACCCAAAAAAAAAAAAAAAAAAAAAAAAAAAAAAAAAAACAGGTATCCTAAATTCCAGTATTGAAACGGACTTGATTTATGGAAAGCCTAAAACAGAAAGCCAACCTAAAAATTATATAACCCTAAATCACCGTATCAATCGACTTGCTTAATAATCCGTTTAGTCATAATGATACGTTGTGTATCGATAGTATTCTCTTTAACACGAATTATATAAACACCTTTACTAAGTTTTGCTGCGTCGAATGAAATGGATTCCATTCCGGCATCAGGAGTAACAGTTGTAGTAAGGCGTACCAAACCATTCAGGTCTGCCACTTCCACTTTCAGTGGATTGCCAGAAAATTTTCCTTTTATAGTTACAGTATTTCTGAAAGGATTTATAAGACGCATCTCCTGAATATCTTCAGAACCTGAAATTCGTATGGATGCTATTTTAGAATAAAAAGGTATATATCCAGGTTTCTCCATGTGCAAACGATAGAAATACAAACCAGGTTTTACATCCTTATCCATTGCAGACATCTTTCCAGAAAAGCCTTCAGCAATGGTAAAAGTTTCGATAGCACTGTATTTAATGCCATCTGCACTTCTTTCCAGATGACAGGCTACACCTTGTTCCATTTCAGCTAATACCCAGTTTATAACAGTAGACTGACCATCTGTTGTAGCCTGGAAACTGATAATGCGCACATTTTTAACTGAAGAATTAGAAAGAGGACTTGCGATGCTGCTTGATGAAGATAAAATTCCTGAAAACAGTAACAATAGAAGAGTATAAATTTTCATAGTACAAGATTTCAGATTAGGTATTGGGTTTACAGTAGGGATTAAAACGAGAGGGTAAAGTAGGGTGCGTTCCCGTTAAATAAAAGGACTAGGTATAATGTTTTTTAAAAAATAGAAGTAACCACTTAGTGTTCTGTAAGAATTGTGCAGGGTTTTAGTAAATTGCGGATATTTTCAATATATGTTACCCCACAATAACCCAAGCACGGCTCCTTCATGGATGAAATTAAAAGCACATTCAAATTCATTTGGGAATCAATCAATAAAGGATCTTTTCTCTAAAAATGCAAACAGGTTTACTGAATTCTCCATCAGGCAGGAAGACATTCTTTTTGACTATTCAAAGAACAGCATAACCACTGAAACACTGCAACTTCTGACCCAATTGGCTGAAGAATGCGGGCTTAACGAGGCCATTAAAACACTTTTTAATGGGGAGAAGATCAATGTAACTGAAAACAGGGCGGTGCTGCATGTGGCTTTACGCGATTTTTCAGGTAAACCGGTACTCACCGACGGTAAAGATGTAATGCCTGATATAAAGAAGGTATTACAACAGATGAAGCAATTCTGCCAAAAAGTACATTCCGGTGAATGGAAAGGCTATACTGGCAAGCCCATTAAGCAAATAGTCAATATAGGCATTGGAGGAAGTGATTTGGGGCCGTTCATGGTAACCGAAGCCTTGAAACCTTACTGGGTTCCGGGTATATCCACCTATTTCGTATCGAATGTTGATGGCACCCATATTGCCGAAACCGTTAAGAAATTGAATCCGGAAGAAACGCTTTTCCTGATTGCCTCTAAAACTTTCACTACTCAGGAAACCATGACAAATGCCTTAAGTGCCCGGGCCTGGTTTCTGGAACATGCAAAAGATGAGAGTGCCGTAGCAAAACATTTCGTAGCCCTTTCTACCAATGAAAAAGAAGTGGTGAAATTCGGTATCGATAAAGCGAATATGTTTGAATTCTGGGATTGGGTTGGTGGCCGATATTCCCTCTGGAGTGCCATTGGTCTATCCATTGCACTAACAATCGGCTACGACAATTTCGAATCATTATTAAAAGGGGCGCATAGCGCAGACAATCACTTCAGAGACACTCCCTTTGAAAAGAACATACCCGTATTGATGGCGCTTATAGGTGTATGGTATACCAATTTCTTCGGCGCACAATCGGAAGTGATACTCCCCTATGACCAATACCTGCATCGCTTTGCAGCTTATTTCCAACAGGGAAATATGGAAAGCAATGGAAAATCGATCGACAGGAATGGAGAGAAAGTATCGTATTCAACAGGTCCCGTTATCTGGGGAGAACCAGGCACCAACGGACAACACGCTTTTTATCAGTTGATTCATCAGGGAACCGTATTGATACCTTGCGATTTTATTGCTCCGGCTATAAGCCACAATCCTTTAGGCGACCATCATGTTAAGTTGCTCTCCAATTTCTTTGCACAAACGGAAGCACTCATGAATGGAAAAACAAAAGAGACGGTAATCGCTGAATTTCAAAAAGCGGGTAAAGCTGCTGAAGATTATAATAGCCTGGTGCCATTCAAAGTGTTTGAAGGAAATCATCCAAGCAATTCCATTCTTATCAGGAAAATAACTCCATATACCCTTGGACAACTGATTGCTTATTATGAACACAAGATTTTTGTACAGGGTATCATCTGGAATATCTACAGCTTTGATCAGTGGGGTGTTGAATTAGGCAAACAACTGGCCAACACTATTTTACCTGAGCTGACAGATGACAGACCGGTTTCGGGTCATGATTCTTCTACTAATGGACTGATTAATGCCTTTAAGGAAATGAGAAAATAATTCATTAATTTAAAGTTGCAAAAACTGTAAGTATGAAAAAAATATTCTTCCAATCAATGTTGATGTTGGCACCTATGACCATGTTGGCACAAAAAAATGAGAAGGAAGCCCCATCAACAGGCAGCAGTAAAACTTTAGCACCAAGAATGCTTTTTGAAAATTCAAATCCATCAGCAATCACTAACAAATTACTCCCAGGTAATTTT
>JBGAQE010000144.1:0-10367 GCA_044220885.1 Chitinophagaceae bacterium | reverse complement strand
TTTTATGGATGGAGACATGGGTCAAAGTTACCAAATGAGGGCTATAGACGGGCGGCGAGCTTTATTTTCTCCCTTATCCGGTTGAAAAACCGCAAACGGTCTTTTTCCCCTACGCGGCTCAATTGTGTCGATTTGGCTACCAGGTTCCTTAAAGCCCCAAGTGTATAATTACAAAACCGCTCATCTCTTGTATATATGAAGTTCAAGGTATTATGAGTCAGGAAACCTATTTTAATATCATCTAACTCTGCCAGTATGGTATTATCGCCCAATACCAGCTCATTATTGAACATATTGTAAGAAGCTGCATTTGATAATGGGGCTTGTCCAATCAAACTCTTTAAACCGCATTCTGCCTGTTTTTCCATGTGGTCAACAATCTTCAAAACTGATTCATACAACTTCTTAATTTCCGATTCACTTTTAAAGAGATCCACCTCCCGGTAAAATTCAATTTGCCTTATAGTGCTGTTGATACTTTCAATATTCCAGATTTCAGTTGAAGCAACCTGATTATAAACGGAAACTATTTTCTGGCCAAGATCCCAATGCACGGGATCCAGTTTGTCGATACTGAATTGCTGCTGCCGCATTTCATCAAGATGTAATATCGACTTTCTCCATAGAAACGATTTGAATGCAAGCAACTCGGGCACAAGGAACTGTTGCATCAAAGGAAGGTCCTTTGCCAGATAATAGACATGCTTACTCGAAAAACTGTTGAAAAAACTAACCTGCTGTAATACTCCCCCTAACCATTGCTCAAAACTAAAATCACCCGAATTGGCTAACCTGCCCGAAAAAAGAAATGAATCTGTCTGAATATGCAGGAACTGATCAATCGAAATCTTATAATGACTGGCTAACACCTGCATTTCTTCCATGCTGATACCCTTTTCCCCCCGAATTCTCCTGTAAGCACTATCAGTACTTATTTTCAGTAAATCAGCAATTTCATCAGCTAACGAAACATGGGCTGGCAAAAGAGACCTGATGTGCTGAAAGAACAGCAGCTGGGTGTTTGGGGAATCCATGTGCAGTTAGTTTAGTAAATACTGCAAAAGCAGCCACTCTGTTTGGCAGCTTTTGTTTGAACATTGAAAAATTACCGCATTTTTTGCAATTAGCAATACCATATGTTAGTGATTTATGCTTTGATAGCAGTAAATAATATATAGGGCTATTTCATTGCAATTATCAATTGGGTCTCAGGTTTTTGGCAAAGTAAGTTTGGGTTACAAAACACAAAACAACTTTTATGAAACCCTGCCTTACACTCCTGCTCCTGATATTCTTCTTTTCATCGTATAGCCAATCTGATAGTTCAAATTACAAGCAAAGGACCCTAAAGCTCACTATATCAACCCTTGATGGAAAATTTCAAAAAGGATTTCTGACAGAAATAAAAGACAGCTCCCTTGTAATGTCGTTAAAACCATTCCCCTTGGGAACAAAAAATATTGGAGAAAATGTTACTGCTGCTTACTCAACTCCCGACTTATCATATATAAAAATACAACGAAAAGGAAGCGTAGGCAGGGGAATATTGATTGGAACCCTCGGAGGGGCATTAATAGGAGTTGCATCCGGATTGATTTCCGGGGATGACAAACTGTATACAACACAGGAAGATCCCTGGGGAGTTGCCAATGCATTTAGACTTACTGCTGGTGAAAAAGCACTCGGCTTAGGAATACTCGGCACCTTCGGAGGTGGAATAACAGGAGGCATAATTGGAGCACTGGCTCATAAGAAATTCATCATTGCAGGTAAGAAAGAAAACTTCGATACAATGAAAACATCTGTTCTCGAAAAAGCTTATAGGAAATCTTAATCAATCAAATAAAACTTAAAAAATGAAAATCAATTCAATTCTTTTAGTAGCCGCCATCCTGCTGTTATCGGTATCATGCAAAAAAAACAATGACACGGTTACCATAGTTGGTAAATGGAAACAAACAAGTGGCATTTATACACCTACCTATTTAGGCGAGTCGGATTATTTTGCCACATATAGTGCTTGTGAAAAAGACGATATCGTTGAATTCAGAGCCGACAACACTTATGAACTGAATGAAGGTGCCAGTAAATGCGACCCGGCTAGTCCTCAAATAATTGTTGCAGGAAGCTATTCAGTAAATGCTGATCTGACTTCTATTGTAATATTAGGTCAAACTACTAAGATAGCTGTAACCAAAAACACTCTGACAGTCACTAATTCCTTTACAGATGCAGGTGTTACCTATTCAGATATCTCAACCTATCAACGCCAATAAAACAGAATTAAATGAAACCATTATACAACTTCAGTAATAAGCCTTCATCAGCTCTTCTGGTTCTCCTTATTGCAATGTGTGCAGTATCCTGTGTTGTACCAGGCAATACAGGAACTGTTCCTTTAACGAGACAAAAGGATAACCTGCTTTATTCCAGCAACAGCCTTAACATGCCGATTCTTCAGAAAAAAGGATCCGGCGTACTAAATGTCCTGGGGTCTTTTGGAAATACCGGCAGCACATTCAATGGCGCTGAAGTTCAAGGAGCCATTGCTACAGGGAAAAACATCGGCATACAGGTAAATGGCTTTTATGCAGGAAGAAAAAACCAGGAAGCAATTCACAATAATAATGCTGGATATATTGATGCCGCTGTAGGGTATTTTCATGGTTTGAAAAATGGTTTTTCTATGGAAGTTTATGGAGGTATTGGTACAGGCACAACCAGTAACTATCATTATACAGGGTACTCAAAAATCAATAACAAGAAATTTTTCCTGCAACCATCTATTGGATATTCCAGTAAGAGTGGAAAATTCAAAGCTGCCACAGGTTTCCGGATTTCTGAAAACAAGTTTTTAATAAAAGAACAAATATTCGATATTAATGCGGAACCTTTCACAGCTAATGAATTCAGTCTACTATCCTTGCATCCCAACCAATTCTTTATAGAACCATCAGCGTTGATTAGATATGGCTGGAAAGACTTCCAGTTCCAATTCCAATACAGTGGATTATTACAGACAGGTGGCTGGGATTATAATATGGGAAAATCGAGATGGACATTAGGGTGCTCGATCCCTTTCTAGCAATAGCGCATCATTTGTAAGTTAAAATTCTGCCCCAATGAAAATTGGATCAACTATGGTTTCTGATTTAATAAAGCAATGCAAATGAATCAAATCTTACAAAACTCATATAGGCTTGTACTATCGATTATCCTTCTGCATGTTTCAGTAACATTGTATTCACAACCCTACCTGGATATATTCCAATCCAAATATGTTTACAGTCCTGATGCCGGAATCCATAATCAGTCAAATATCAGGAACACATTCAACTTCATGAATGCGCAACTAAACATTCCATTTGTTTTCAAAAAAGACAGTACAATGCTTGTACTCAATCCTATCCTTGAAAACTGGCAGGTGAAAATGGAATCTCAACCAAATCTTCCAAATAGTGTAACATCATTAGCCCTCCCCCTTTATTTCATAAAACCACTATCCGAAAAATGGAGCATCACCATCACTCCAACTTTGCGCTGGAATGGAAGTGGACACTCATTACTTAAAAAAGAATTCCTGCAATTCGGAGGATTTAGCTTTCTATCATTCAAGAAAAGACCCAATCTTTCTTATCGGTTTGGGATATACTACAACAGTGAATTTTCAGGTCCATTTTTTATGTTACTGGCAGGAATAGACTGGCAGATAAACAAGAAAAACAATCTCTTCGGCGTGTTACCTGGAATGATCACCTACGAACATAAAGCTGCCAACTGGTTGTATTACGGAGCTACCTTCAGGGCTATCACAAATTCTTATGCATATGCAATACAAGGCACCTTTACACAAAGGACTCCATTTATCAGGATTGATGAAAACCAATTGGGCCTTTTTGCAGCAGCTTATATTAAAAAAAGAATCGTATTACAGGCAGAGGCAGGCCATTCCATTATGCGAAAGTTAAGGTTAGGGATTAAAGACGCCCCTGAAAAATATAGTAATACAGAAAAAACACGTGATAACCTTTATGTGAGCGCCACACTGGCGTACAGGATGAGATTCAGATAATAAAGGATTAATGAAAAATAAAGCAATACAAAAATGAGATACGTCATTTCCCCAATTATACTATATGCTTTCATAATCCTGGTTCCGATAAGCTGCAATAAGTATAGACTTGAACCCAGAGAAACATTGCCTCCAAACCCACCAGTAACACCTACAAAAAAAACTCCCACCCGTGTAAAATTCCTTGAGTATGGATCAAATATCCCTCTGCAGGATGTGGATGTTAAAAGCTATAAATGCGACTTACTTGATTTTGGGATCTGCAGCAACTTACGGCAACTTCATTCATGGAAAAGCGATAAGGATGGTTTGATAGAAGTTACTGAACAGCAATATAGGGATTCCATTTTTGTCTTTGACCTTATTCGAAGCGGCTACGCTTTTCCAAATATCACCTTACCCTTTGGAAATAGTTTTGAAACCTTGGCAGATACATTGTTCTCTAAAACAACCTACGACAGTGCAGTAGTTCGTCTTTTCCCAAATGCCTGGATACGATTACACATAAAAGATAGTGTCGGCTATACAAATAAAGAAATAGTACGGTCAATAATCGATGTTATAAGGAATGTTCCCAGAAACAACAATTTCCCTCCATTCCTTCCGGAAAATCAGCAAGCAGGAAAATTGGATACGACATTAATTTATAAGACATATGGGAATATTAACAATCAGATATTTCTGGAATTACTGGACGAATCAAAACGCTTAATCAAAGTTGTCTATTCAGGAACTAGATTTGTTCCTAAGGGGGATACATTAAACTGGAATATCAACTTTTAAAGTTATTTTCTAAGTTTATTGATCTTATCTCTGGTGGCATTAAAGAACCGAACCCTGTCCCTTTCACCAGTTCCACTGATCAATTGAGAGCGACTTAAAAGCGTATTGAATGTTTCAAATGCTTTTTCAGAGAATCTTAAATCTCTTGTAATAAGGTAATTAAATACGCTATACGTTACCATAGAAACCCGTTGTCCTTCCAATAGAAGTAATATGGTATTATTTCCAAGAATCAGTTCGTTTACATAGAACTGATGGGAAGCTTTGTAAGAAACATCTGTGGCTCCCGGCATAAACTTCTGTCCCTTTTCAGCTTGTAGCTGTAAATGATCAAACATCTGCTGCAAAGAATCTATAACAAGCATCATATCCGCTTCCGTCTTAAAAAAACCAGACTCCTTATAATACAGTATCTGATTAATAGTACTATTGATACTTTCCAGATTCCACAATTCAACCGTCACCATTTCATTATGCAGCTTTAAAATCTCCTGCCCTACATTAAAACAATCTGTAAAAGGGAATTCGGAATAAGAGAACTGCTTATTATGGTATTCAGGATAATTGCTGATAGTCTTGGACCAGAAAAATGTTTTGAAAGCCGCCAAATGAGGGAACAGGTAAAAATACCAGAAAGGAGCATCCTTACAGAGATAATGAATCTCCCTGTTTTTATGCGAGCTAAAAAACTGAAATTGTCCTCGCATCGCTTTCAGATAATCAAGAAAACTGGCAGGCTTATTAACCATACCCGGAGCCTGGAATAATACGGATTCATTTTCCAGTTTTAGCATCTGGTCAATTGACAAGTTATACTTCTCACAAATCCGCTTCAACTCATTAAGGGTTATAGGCTTCTCTCCTCTGATGCGCCTGTAAACACTATCAGGACTCAGGTCAAGTAAGTCACCTAATTCATCTACCAGGGAAAGATGAGGGGGCAGTTGAGTTTTAAGATAGGAAAAGAGCTCTTGCTGCAATTGATTTGTTTCCATATTAGAAATTTACGGATTTCCAATAATCAAATATTATTTTTTATTCATATTTCATAAAAAATAGTGTTTATATCAAACTTTCTACGACTGCCGGCTGATTCCCCTAGGCTATAGTGTTCCGTTACTAATGATTGCAAATGAGCATAAAAGCACACTATAAACCAATTATTAATGACCCTGATCTGTATTTAGGTTTGTATTGAAATTAAGTGAAAGAAACAAAAGCTAACACTTAACTAAGGCTACTCATTTCATAACCACTAAATGCTATTTCATGAGAAAACGAATCGCATTATTCAGTTTGCTTGTATTATTGGCAACTGCTTATTCAGCTCAATCGCAATCAACAGAAGCCGATTATCCGCTTAAGAAAAAAAAGGCATCAAAATTCAGGCTGGTAAGTATTGCATTTACCAACTCCCATACCGCTCTCCCTTTTGGAAGTTTCAGTAAACTATTTACAGGGCCATTTCATCCAGGCTTTGAAACCGGGACTGAAATAAACTGGTCCACCAAAAAGAAACATGATTGGTTTCAATCGTTCAGGATCGGATATTCTTATCATCGGCTTGTACAACATAGCCTTGTTTTATATACCGAGGCTGGCTACAGATATAAATTCCCTAAGGGATTTTCATCTTCCGTTAGACTTGGAGGTGGGTATATGAAAGCGATTATAGCCAATCAGGTTTTTGCCGATGGACAAGAAGGTGGACAACAATATTCTAAAATAATGTCTGGAAGATCACAGGCGATCGTAATGACAACCTTAAATGTTTCAAAGCAAATCGGAACAAAAGGCCATAAGGTATATATAGAATATCAACAACGTTTACAAACTCCGTTTATTCAAGCTTACGTTGAGTTGCTTCCTTACAATATTTTTCTCGCTGGCATATCAGTTCCCATTAAAAAATAATAACAATATGAAACATATTAACCTATACATCCTGCTTTTATCCATAAGTCTCGTTTCCTGCCAAAAGTTATTTGTTCCAGCCTCAAAGGAAGGTACTCCTGCCTTACCCTGGACCGACAGTAGCACCAAACACCCAAGAAATGAGATCTATTCTAAACTGATCAATAAGTATAATAAACTCGGATTACCCGGTATCGGCTTACTAATTAATGATGAATACGGCACCTGGGTAGGTGCAGTGGGAAAAGCCGATATACAGAAAAACATACCCTTCACAGTTGGACAGATATCTAAAGTTGCCAGTATAACAAAACTCATGGTGGGTACATTGGTATTTAAGATGATGGAAGATTCAACTAATTCGCATGTCGGCTACAATGATTTGAACACACCAATAAGCCATTGGCTACCTGGCTCTGTAATAAAGAATGTTGCCAATGCTGATAAAGCAACACTTGGACAGTTAATGAATCATGAGAGTGGAATTCCAGATTTAATTGAAGAACAGGATTTCTATTTGGCAATACTTAATGATCCTGATAAATCATGGTCTCCAAATGAACTACTGAAATTCATCAAAGGCACTCCCGCCGTCTTCAAACCCGGAGATACAGCCATCTATTCCAACACCAATACCCTTCTTGTATCAATGATAATCGAAAAAATATCCGGAAAAAGTCATGCCTCCTTACTACGTGAAAAGATATTTGACCCTTTAGCAATGTACAATACTTATTACTCCCCTCATGAAGCCCTTCCTCCATATACTGCCCAAGGATATTACGACCTATACAGGAACCATACAATGATTAACGTAAGTAATTATGTTACGGGCAGCGGAAATGGGTTTGGAGGAGTGTATTCAAACCTGAGCGATATGAATCGTTTTATTGATGCCTTGCTAATTAAAAAAATAATTCTCTCACAAAAATCGCTCGACATCATGAACCGATTTGGAAAAGCTGATGGCGTGAATAAGTATGGATATGGGATAATGAAAAAATTCATTGAACGTGGAGATAAAGCCGGGCTTGGCCATAGTGGACGCGACCTGGGTTATACAGCGAACCTGTTCTACTTCCCATCTAAAAAAGTGACACAGGCCTTATTAGTAAACTATGGCACCGATGCAGGGAGCTTCCTCAAAGAAACATTCCTCCAATTCCAAAATGAGCTTTTGGATATAACACTCAATTAAAAATCTTCCCCCTTAAAATAATAACCATGGTAGCCGATTTTTTCCTTGCGATGACAGAATATCCTTTCTTCAGAAGAATGGTATGGAAACCGATATATGAGTTACTGGCAAAAAAATTTGAAAACCCTGATTGGCAGTTTATGAACTATGGCTATTCCCCCTCACAAGATGAAAACCCTCTTTATCTGGATGAATCGGATGAACCAAACCGTTACCCTATCCAACTCTACTTTTATCTTACAAAGAAAATTGACATCGCAAACAAATCGGTACTGGAAGTTGGCAGTGGCCGTGGAGGCGGCTTAGCCTGTATAAAAAAATATCTTTCCCCTTTAAGTGCAACAGGAATTGACATTGCACGGAATGCCGTCAATTTCGCTACTAAGCAACATGGGGAAAAGGGTATAATTTTCCTCCAGGGAAATGCTGAAAACCTTCCCTACCTGCGACCTGCTTTCGATGTAGTCATTAATGTTGAATCCTGCCATGCATATGGCTCAGTTCCAAAATTCCTTGATGAAGTGAAAAGGGTCCTATTCCCCGGTGGACATTTTCTCTGTACAGATATCAGAAGCCCGGAGGGAATGGAAAAACTCAGGACCCATTTGCTAGAGTCTGGCTTGATACTTATTGAGGAAGAGGATATAACCACAAATGTTATAAAAGCTATTGAATCTGAAGATGAATTAAAGAACAAACGTATTGAAGAGCAGGTTCCTGATTGGCTTAAAAGCAATTTCAGAGAATTTGCAGGTGTTGTAGGTTCACAAATACACATGCAATTAAAAGAAAGGAAATTGGTGTACTACAGGTTCATACTAAAGAAACCAAGAACTTTTAAACCAGGTATTTATATCAGGAATTCCTTTGTTTCATCACTTCATATAAAATCATACCTGCTGCAACAGAAACATTCAAAGATTCAAAATCTCCATCCATAGGTATTTTTATTGCCTGATCACAAATCTTCAATAATGGCTGGAATACACCTTTATCTTCCGAACCCATAACTATGCAACTGGGTGCGGTAAGATTTACTTCATATACCGGAACGGCAGCGGTCATTTCGCTGGCGTAAACTTTTATTCCATTAAGATGTAAGAGGTCAACAGCTTTCATCAAACTGCCCACCCTGCATACATTGATTTTTTCCAATGCACCTGCTGAAGATTTCAATGCTTCTTCATTTAATGCACCTACCCCTTTATCCGGAATAATCAATGCCTGTGCACCGCAACATAATGCTGTGCGCGCAATCCCACCAATATTACGTACATCCGTAACTCCATCCAGCATAATAAACAATGGTGTTTTCCCTTCCGCCACTACATGGTCCACTACCTGCTGAAGATCCATATAACTAATCAAACCTGCGATAGCTATCACTCCCTGATGATTCGCCCTTGTCATGAAATTGAGTTTCTCTGCAGGTACCTGTTGTATGGGTATATTGGCCTCCTTTGCCAATTTCCTGATTTCACCAATCGACTCTCCACTCACTCCCTGCTGGAATAATATCTTGTCTATCGAACGACCCCCTGTCATCGCTTCTATCAAAGGCTGACGACCAATCACCAATGTATTCTGCTTCGGAGCCGGAGCTCTTTTAGGATATCTGTCCATCTAATAACATTAATTTAAATTTAAGTACCGCAGCCACCGTCATAGAATCTGTTATCTCACCTTGTTCTACCATTCTGTAAACTTCTTCGAATGGTAATTTACGAATGGCTAATTGCTCTGTTTCTTCTGGTGAAGCGGTTTCCTGCTTCAGGTCTCTTGCCAGGAAAATTATCGCCAACTCATCAGAAACTGAATTCGACAAATGCATAGTAAGCAATGGCTGCCAGTTTGCTGCCACCAGACCCGTTTCTTCTAATAGTTCCCGTTTAGCAGAATCTAACGGATCTGTATCCATGGCCCCACCACCTTCTGGCATCTCCCAACTATATTGATTTAATACAAAACGGTATTGTCCCACTAACCAGGTATTCAAAGCAGCATCAATCGGTAAAACACCAACAGCAATATTCTTGAAATGTACCTTACCATATATGCCTTTACCCCCGGAAGGATTTAACACCTGGTATTCCGTTACCGAAATCCAGGGATTCTCATACTCCAGCTTGCTGTTTAAAACTGTCCAGGGATTTTGATTCGTAGACATGTCCAAAAATAAAATATCCCGCTAAGAAGCGGGATACTATTTTAAATAAAGGGGTAATTTATTTAATGCCGAAGGCCTTTTTAACCTTGTTCACATAGTCCAGTTTCTCCCAGGTAAACAGTTCCACTTCCACTTTCTTCTCATTCTCCTTACCCTTGTTAAATACCTTCGTTACCACTTTTGGTTCGCGACCCATATGACCATAAGCTGCAGTCTCTGAATAGATAGGGTTA